>JANQXJ010000062.1 GCA_030729445.1 Limnohabitans sp.
CTCCGGCGGATACGCTGCCAGACCCGCCCCGCCCACTGCCCCAAATCATCCAGGTAAGTGAACACCACCGGCACCACCAGCAAGCTGAGCACGGTGCTGGTGAGCAGGCCGCCGATCACGGCGATCGCCATGGGGGAGCGGAAACTCGCATCGGCTGCGCCCCAACCCACTGCAATGGGCAACATGCCTGCGCCCATGGCGATGGTGGTCATGACGATGGGGCGTGCCCGTTTGTGGCAAGCGTCCAGCATGGCATCCCAGCGGCTCATGGGGGGCACAGCGGGCTGATCCCCTTGGGCAGGTTTGCCCCGCCGCGCCTCAATGGCGTATTCGACCAACAAAATGGAGTTTTTGGTGGCGATGCCCATGAGCATGATCAAGCCAATCAGCGAAGGCATGGAGAAGCTCTTTTGCGCAATGAGCAAACCCACAAACGCGCCGCCCAGCGACAGCGGCAGTGCCGCCAAGATGGTGATGGGGTGCAAGAAGCCTTTGAACAGCAGCACCAGCACGATGTAGATGCACAGCACACCGATCATCATGGCAAGGCCAAAGCTGGCGAACAGTTCACCCATGACTTCGGCGTCGCCCACTTCCACCACCTTGACGCCCGGCGGAAGGCTTTGCAGCGCAGGCAGTTTTTGCACCGCCGCTGTCACGTCACCCAGCGGCATGCCCGAGAGTTCAATCTCGAAGTTGATGTTGCGCTGGCGGTCGTAGCGGTCGATCACAGCAGGGCCACCCGCCACCTCGATGCTGGCGACCTGGCCGAGCATGACGGGGCCACGGCTGCCGGGCACCATCAAGCGCTCGAGCGTGGTCAGATCATGCCTCGACTCATCACCCAGTTTCACGACGATGGGCACTTGGCGCTCCGACAAATTGAGCTTGGGCAAAGCCGCGTCGTAGTCGCCCAAGGTTGCAACACGCAAGGTGTCGCTGATGGCCGCGCTGGTCACGCCCAAATCGGCGGCCTTGGCAAAGTCGGGACGCACCGCGATCTCGGGACGCACCAGGCTGGCGGTGGACGCGATCGAGCCCAAGCCCTGGATGGTGCGCAGGTCACGCTCCACGGCCATGGCGGCGGTTTGCAGGGCTTGCGGATCTTCGCCCGTGAGCACCAGCACGTATTTTTCGCCCGAGCCGCCCAGGCCCACTTTGCTGCGCACGCCGGGCAGTTGTTGCAAAGCTGTGCGGATGTCGTTTTCAATGACCTGCTTGCGTGGGCGTGTGCCGCGCTCGCTCAGCTGAATGGTGAGCGTGGCCTTGCGCACTTCGGCCGCGCCACCGCCCGCAAACGGGTCACTGCCCGCGCTGCCGCCGCCAATGGTGGTGTAGACGCTTTTCACGTCGTTCACCGTCATGAGCAGCGTGCGGGCGTGCTCGGCGCTGGCCTGGGTTTGCGCCAAGGTCGATCCCGGTGGCAGCTCCACATAGACCTGGGTTTGCGAGTTGTCGTCTGGCGGGATGAAGCCCTTGGGCAGCAAAGGCACCAGCATGATGGAGCCGATGAAAAACAGCGTGGCCAGCACCATGGTGACCAAGCGGTGCCGCATGCACCAAGTGGCCCAAACCATGTAGCGCTTGAGCCAACCCGGCTCGTGCGCGGCCGTGACAATGGGCTTCAAAATGTAGGCTGCCATCATGGGCGTGAGCACCCGCGCCACCACCAGCGAGGCAAACACCGCCAGCGACGCCGTCCAGCCAAACTGCTTGAAGAACTTGCCCGGAATGCCGCTCATGAAGGCGGTGGGCAAAAACACCGCGATCAGGGTGAATGTGGTCGCAATCACCGCCAGACCGATTTCGTCGGCCGCTTCCATGGCCGCCTGGTAGGGCGACTTGCCCATGCGCAAATGGCGCACGATGTTTTCCACCTCGACGATCGCGTCGTCCACCAGCACGCCGATCACCAAGGACAGCGCCAGCAAAGTCACCACGTTGATGGAAAAGCCCAAGTAGGCCATGCCAATGAAGGCCGGAATGACCGACAGCGGCAGCGCCACCGCCGACACAAACGTGGCCCGCCAATCGCGCAAGAACAGCCACACCACCAGCACCGCCAAAATCGCGCCTTCATAAAGCAGCACAAGCGAGCCGTTGTATTCCTCTTCCACCGGGGTCACGAAGTCGAAGGATTCTGTGATCTCGATGTCCGGGTTTTGCAGGCGGTAGTCGGCCAGCGCCTGGCGAACCAAGCGACCCACGGCCACTTCGCTCTCGCCCTTGCTGCGCACCACCTCAAAGCCGACCACAGGCACACCGTCCAAGGTGGCTGCCGAGCGGGCATCGGCCAGCGTGTCGCTCACCGTGGCCACCTGATCCAGACGAACACGGCCGCCTCGCGATGTGGCCAGCTCGATCTGGCCCACCTCTTGCGCCGTTTTAACGGTGGCCAAGGTGCGCACGGGTTGTTCGCCCGCGCCCAAATCCATGCGCCCGCCAGAACCCTCTTGTTGCACCTGCTTGAGTTGGCGCGACACTTCGGCCGCTGTGATGCCCAGCGATTGCAAGCGGTTCACATCGAGGGCCACACGCACCTCACGCGTCACACCGCCGACGCGGTTGACCGCACCCACACCGCGCAACGACAAAAGCTTGCGGGTGATGTCCTTGTCGACCAACCACGACAGCGCCTCGTCGTCCATGCGCGACGAGCGCACGGTGTAGGCCAACACGGGCGAACCCGCCAGGTTGAGCTTTTGCACCACCGGGTCACGCAGGTCGCCGGGCAAATCGGCCCGCACACCCTGGATGGCCGAGCGCACATCGTCCACCGCTTCTTGGGTGGGCTTTTCCATGCGGAACTCGGCGGTGATCGACACCACGCCGTCTTGCACCTTGGTGGTGATGTGTTTGAGGCCTTGCAGCGGCGCCAGTGCGTTTTCGAGCTTACGGGCCACATCGGTTTCGAGCTGAGAAGGCGCAACCCCAGGCAAGCTGGCGGTCACCGAGATGGTGGGCACGTCCAGGTCCGGAAAGTTTTGCACTTTCATGGACCCAAAAGCGATGAAGCCGGCCACCGTCAGCAGCACAAACAGCATGACGGCCGGGATCGGGTTGCGGATCGACCAAGAGGAGACGTTGAGCATGACGTCCCTTTATTTGGTGGCAGGGGCAGCTGGTGCGGCTTGAGCGGCTGGCGCATCCACCACGCGCACGGTGTCGCCGTGGTTCAAGAAGGCACCGCCACTGGCCACGACCCGGGCATCGGCTTTCAGGCCACTTGTCACCTCGATGCGTTCACCGCTTCGGCGTCCGGTTTGCACCTTGATCTGGCTAACCTTTTGCTCGGCCCCCACGGTGTAGACATAGCTGAAACCATCGCGCACCACCACCGCCGCTTGCGGCACGGTGAGCGCCTGGCTTTGGCCCAGCGCGATCTCGCCTTGGGCGTACATGCCTGCGCGGGCGCTGCCGGTTTGCGCTGGCAAGTCCACATACACCAGCGCGTTGCGGGTTTGGGCATCGACAGAAGGCGCCACCATGCGCACCTTGCCTTGCAACAGCTGGCCACTGGCGGCTTTGAGTTCCACGGGCGCACCCACCTGGATGCGGCCAATCTCGGCAGCGGTCACTTCAGCCCGCCACTCGATGCGGCCCTGGCGAATCAACCTGAACAACTCGGTGCCCGCGCCCACCACGCTGCCCACGGTGGCTTGCCTGGCCGAGACCACACCCGCATCGGGCGCACGCACCTGGGTTTGAGACAGTCGCACGTTTTGCAGCTGCACCATGGCGCGAGCGGACTGCACGCGGGCCACAGCTGAAGCCTCGGCGGCCAGCGCTTGACTCAATTGCGCCGCGCTGAAAAAGCCTTGCTGCTGCAGGCTGCGGGCGCGATCGGCCTGGGCCTTGGCCTCTTGGGCGCTGGCCGCTGCTTCGGCCAACGTGCCCTCGGCCTGCGCCAGCTCGGCCCGCAAGCTGTCGGCCTGCAAAACCGCCAGCACATCGCCACGCTGCACCCGGTCACCCACATTCACGCGCACCTCGGTGATTTTCAGGCCATTGGCCTCGGCCCCAACAATGGCTTCTTGCCAGGCGGCCAGGTTGCCGTTGGCGCTGATTTTTTGGGCCAGGCTGCCCATTTGGGGCGTGGCCACGGTGACCGTTAAGGAGGGTTTGGCGACACTCGGCGATTTGCCATCATCGGCAGCCCATGCCACACCGGCCGCCCCCGTCAATGCCCAAATTCCCGCCCATACCCAAACACCACATTTTTTCATGACACTTCACTTTGCTTCACGCCTCAACGGCGAAGAACGAGTTTAGCGGTTGACCCTTGTGTTTGGCATTTCACTTGAACGCACCAAGGACATGTGTGCGTCAGATCACGTTCCCAAAAGGCTCAGCCCATCACCACACGCCACAGCGCAAGCAAGGCCTCGCGCTCGGCGGTCAGGCTGGCCGGGTCCACCTGGGTGGGTTCTTCGTTCAGGCGGGCGCGGTGTTGCAGGCGACGCATTTCGCGGTAGGCATTCGCCGCGGCCTCGCCCACCCCCGCAGGCAGCAGCCCGGCACTTTCCGCACGTTGCAGCAAGGCAATGTTGCCCACGTTGTCGGCCAGCTCAGGTTGCGCTGCGGTGTTCAGCAGCACCAGATACTGCACCGCAAACTCGGCGTCCACCATGCCCCCGGGGCTGTGTTTGACATCAAAATGGTCGGCTTTGACCGGGTGGCCTTGGCGCACGCGCTCGCGCATGGCGACGATTTCGGCCTTGAGACTGGCGGCGTCGCGTGGGGCGCTGATGACGGCGTGGCGCACAGCATCAAAGCGGGGGGCGAGGCTTGGCAAGCCCATGACAAAACGGGCGCGGGTCATGGCCTGGTGTTCCCAGGTCCAGGCGGTGTTGCTGCCGCGCTGCTGCTGGTAGTCGGCATAAGCTTCAAAGCGCGTGACCAACAAGCCTGAGTTGCCGTTGGGTCTGAGCGCGGTGTCGATCTCGTACAGGTCGCTGTCGGCGGTTTTCACTGTCATCCAATTGATGAGTTTGCGCACATAGGCGGCATAAATTTCCTGTGCGCGTTCGTCCTCGTCTTCATACACAAACACGATGTCCAGGTCGCTGCCATAACCGAGCTCCTTGCCGCCCAACTTGCCGTAAGCAATGATCGCAATCGCAGGTTCTTCGCGGTGCCGGGTTTTCAGGCGGCTCCAGCACCAGCGGGCGGTCACGCGCAGCACGGCCTCGGCCAAAGCGCTCAGGTCGTCGGCCACTTGTTCGACACTGAGCACGCCTTCGACGTCGCGTGCCAGCGTGCGGAACTGCTCGGCATGGTGGGCGCGGCGCAGCAAATTGAGCAGGCTTTCCTCGTCGTCTTCGCCCGTGCGCTGCAGCGCCACCAAGCGGGCCTGCAACTCGCTCTCGAATTCGGCGGCGTCAAAGCGGCTGTCAAACAGATTGCCCCCGGCCAGCTCGTCGATCACCCCCGGGTGTTGCAGCAGGTAGCGGGCAGGCCACTTGGCCGCGCCCAACAGGCGCAGCAGGCGTTCGTGCACCGAAGGGCGCTCCAGCATCAGGGCCAAATAACTTTCGCGGCGCAGCAACGGCTCGATCCAGTCGACCATGCGCAGCACGGCTTCTTCGCTCACGCGCCCTGCGTCCAGCCACTGGGCGGTGCGCTGCAGCAGGCGCATCAGGCGCCCCCGGGCATCGTCGCGCAAGGACTGCACACGAGGGTTGTCGGCCCACTGCGCCAAGCGCTCGCGCACCGGGCCACTGAAGTCGCCCAGCACCGCGTCCAGATCGGCGTGTTCGCGGTTGGTTTTACCGGTTTTGCCGTTGCAGGTGTTGCACTCACGGTCGCCACCGAGCAAGGTATCGAACTCTTGCGCCACCACTTCGCGGTGCGCATCCAATTCGCTCAAAAAAGCGCAGGCATTGGCGTGGCCCAGGGTCTGTGCCATCCAGGCCAGGTCGTCATCGCGGGTGGGCAGCACATGGGTTTGCTGGTCGTCCAGGTACTGGATGCGGTGTTCCACCTGGCGCAAAAACACATAAGCCGCGCCCAGCGCGTCGGCCGTGGCCTGCGGCATGAGCCCGGCCTTGGCCACGCGCTGCAGGGCGTCCAGCGTGGGGCGGGTGCGCAACTCAGGGAACTGCCCGCCGCGCACCACCTGCAGCAATTGCACGGTGAACTCGATCTCGCGGATGCCGCCGCGCGACAGCTTCACGTCGTTGGCGCGTTCGGGGTGGCCCGCGCTGCGCTTGGACGCATGGTCGCGAATTTGCTGGTGCAAGGTGCGCAGCGACTCGAACACGTTGTAGTCGAGGTAGCGGCGAAACACAAAAGGCAGCACCACGCCACGCAGCGCTTGCGCCGAGCCATTGAGGACCGCACTGCGGGGCGCGACCACACGGCTTTTCATCCAGGCAAAACGCTCCCACTCGCGGCCTTGCACCAGCAAATACTCTTCAAGTGCATCGAGCGAGACCACGCTGGGGCCGGAATTGCCGTTGGGGCGCAGGGCCAAGTCCACCCGGAACACAAAGCCGTGCTCGGTGGTGTCACCAATCAGGGCGTACATGCGCTTGACGGCGCGGGTGAAGTATTCCTGGCACGAGACCTTGTTGCGGCCTTCGCTGTTGCCCAAGGTCTGGCCGTCTTCGTCATAAACATAAATCAGGTCGATGTCGCTCGACACGTTCAGCTCGCGGGCACCCAGTTTGCCCATGCCCACAATCCACATCTCGGCCCGCTGGCCGTCGGGCTTGGTCGGGGCGCCGTGCAAGGCATCCAGGTCGGCCATGACTTGCTGCCAGGCGATGTCGAGGGTAACTTCGGCCAACCAGGTCATGCCGTGGGTGACCACCGACAAATCGGCCTGACGGCTGCAGTCGAGCTGGGCCAGGCGCTCCAGCGTCAGCTGGCGCAACACGCGCAGGGCAGCGCTGGTGTCCAGTCCCTTGGCTTGCAGGGCGGCATAGGCTGCGTTCAGGCTGTCGCGGGTTGGGGGG
>JANQXJ010000063.1 GCA_030729445.1 Limnohabitans sp.
TCGTCAGCTGATCGGTTTTGAAACCATTGACAGCGACGAGATTGATGCGAACGGAGACCGTTTGTTTTTCGACGAAAAATGCTTCATCCGCCAGACCCCGGGAGTGGGCCGATTTCAGCTCGACAGCCTGGCCCCGGTGGCGGGGGTGGGTGTGGTGGTGGGGGCTGGGGAGTCTTCCCCACAAGTCACGCTGCAGGTCTTGCAAGAGCGGGTCAAGTTTTTGTAACTCGAACCATTTGTCCGCTTGGGCTTACTTGAAGCCCACGCGGTCCAGCATCTGCTGCACCTTGATCTGGTTCATGCCCACGGCGCTGATCGGGAGCAATTCGCTCTTGAAGCTGCCGCCGGTCATGGCCTTGAGGGCCGGATTGTCAAAGCTCACGCCTTTGGCTGCGGGCCATTCGTTGTTGCCATTGGCAAAGTGGTTTTGCGCAGCCGGGCTGGCCAGGTATTCCAGGAACTTGACCGCGTTGTCCGTGTTTTTGGCATGCCGAGCCACCGCGCCACCGGCCACGTTCATGTGGGTGCCCCAGCTGCTTTGGTTGGGGAAGACCACGCCCACTTTTTCGGCAACGGCGCGGTCTTCGGCTTTGGACGAGCGCATCAGACGCGCCAGGTAATAGCTGTTGGTGACGGCCACGCCGCATTCGCCCGAGGCCACCCCTTTGATCTGGTCGGTGTCGCCGCCTTTGGGGCTGCGGGCCATGTTGCCCACGAGCGCTTTGAGCCAAACTTCGGTTTTTTGTGGGCCCAGGTGCTCGGTCATGGCGCCAAACAGACTCAGGTTATAGGGGTGGGAGCCGCTGCGGATGCACAGTCGGCCTTTGAACTTGGCATCGGCCAGCTTCTCGTAGCTGTCCACATCGGTTTTGTTGAACTTGAGCTTGTCGTACACGATCACACGCGCCCGTGTGGACAGGCCAAACCAAGCTGTGCCGCCGTTGTCGGCCGGTTTGGATCGCTAGTTGGCGGGAATGGCTTCTTCTAGCTTGGCGGACTTGATGGGCAAGAACAGGCCATCGACCTCGGCGCGCCAAAGGCGGGCGGCGTCCACCAGCAAAATCACGTCGGCGGGCGAGGCCGCACCTTCGGCCTTGAGGCGGGCGAGAATACCGGCATCATCGGCATCGACCCTGTTGATCTTGATGCCGGTGGCTTTGGTGAAGTCGCTGTACATGACTTCATCGGTCGGGTAGTGGCGGGCCGAGTAGATGTTCAGCACTTTGTCTTGTGCAAAGGTCGAAGTCGTGCTCAGTAGGCAGGTGATGCTCAGCAAAATTTTGTTCAGTGTCATGGTTCAGGGCAGATGAAATAAAGTCTGGCGCAAGTTTAATTCAAATGCGAATCATTATCAATAAGATTTGGGAAAAGCATGCAAAAAGTTCAGGGAATGGATTCGGGAACCGGTCGGCCAATTGGGCGGGCACGGTGGCTTGACGGGCTAAAACGGACAGGAATTTGTTGGGTTTGGTTGCTGACAGCGAGCGTGTTAACAGCCTGCGGCAGCCTGCAGCCCACCCAAGAAACCAGCTCGCCACCCACGGCAGAGCGGCGCGAGGTGCGTTTGGGGCTGGCGCTGGGTGGGGGGGCGGCGCGAGGTTTTGCCCATGTGGGCGTGATCCAAGTGTTGGAGGAGGCTGGCATCCGCCCCAGCCATGTGGCGGGCACCTCGGCGGGCAGTTTGGTGGCGGCCTTGTACGCCAGTGGCAAAACACCCGCTGAATTGCTGCGGGTGGCCGAGTCCATGCAAGAGGCCGAGATCACCGACTGGATGCTGCCGATTTTGAACCGGGGTGCTTTGCGAGGCGAAGCCCTGGCCAAGTACGTCAACACCCAAGTGGGCGGCAAAACCCTGGAGCAAATGCAAATTCCCTTGGGGATTGTGGCCACCGATTTGGGTAACGGCCAGCCCATCACTTTCCGACGCGGCAACACCGGGACAGCCGTGCGAGCCTCGAGTGCCGTGCCAGCTGTGTTCCAGCCGGTGCGCCTGGGCGACCGTGAGTACGTGGACGGTGGGCTGGTTTCCCCAGTGCCGGTACGCCAGACCCGCGAGATGGGTGCGAACTTTGTGGTGGCGGTTGACATTTCGAGCGATCCAGAGGGCAACCCGTATGGCGACACCTTTCAGATCCTGATGCAAACCTTTGCCATCATGGGTAAAAGCATCAACACCTTGGCACTCAAAGAGGCGGATGTGGTGATCCGGCCTGCCTTGACGGGTGTCAAAAGCGCTGATTTCAGTGCCCGTTTGCGGGCAATTGAAGCGGGTCGTGTGGCGATGCGGGCGGCTTTGCCCGCCTTAAAGGCACGCATGGCCCAGTTTGAAGAGGGGCGATGACTCAGCGCCGGTCATGGCGGTGGACCTGTGGGTGGATTGGTGCACCACGCGTTTCACGATGACCATAAAAAAAGGGCCGATCTTGCGATCAGCCCTCGAAGGGATCTCTGTTTCCCAGATGAAATTCAAAGAGATCCGAGGAGACAACTTGCAAAACGGCAGGACGGCACTTGCAAAGTCGGCCTGCCGAGAAAATCACTTCTTTTTGCCAGCCTTGGGGGCAGCGGTTTGGGTCACAGCAGCCAAGTTGGTCTCGGCCATGTCGGTGGCTTGTTTGACGGCTTTTTGAACCGACTCGAAAGCGGTGTTGGCAGCGGTCATGGCACCCTTCATCATGGCCACGGCTTGCTCGGAACCTGCAGGGGCGTTTTGTGCGGCGCTGTCGACCAAGCTGGCGAATTGCTTTTGTGCAGCCGCGGTTTGGGCTTCGAAAGCTTTGGTGAATTCGCTGCCAGTGCCGGAAGCGATGTCATACAGGTGGCGGCTGTAAGCCGCGGTTTTTTCAGCCAAAGGCTGGAACAGGTTGGCTTGCATGGCCAGCAGTTCTTGCGCGTCTTTGACGCTCATGGCGGCTTGCGTGTTGTTGGCGGACTCGTCCAGGGCGGCCTTGGCCACGCTCAGGTTCAGTTCGACCATTTTTTCCACGCCTTCGAAGGCTTTGGCGGTCAGGCCAAACAGGGTTTCAACGTTGGCTTTTTGCGAGGCAACAATTTGTTCGGGTGTCATCATGAGGGGCTCCAGATAAAGGTGTGATTTCAAGAAGACTGCGCCGTAACTGGCCTGGGCCGTACAACTTTGTTGCAGTGCAGCATGGGTTGAATTTTAGGGTTTACACCGAGTATTGCAAGGGGATGGACCTGTTCTTGGCTCAGTTTAGAGAGGGTTTTCTAGAATCGCTTTGCTCCGTATCAAACCATGCACGCTTATTACGCCGACCACTTTGTCCTGCCCCTGCCCGAAGGCCACCGCTTTCCGATGCGCAAGTACAGCCGCTTGCGTGACCGATTGACGCAAGAGCTGCCTGGGGTGCTGATGCGCGAGGCGCCTGCCGCGAGTGATGGCGAGCTGGCGCTGGTGCACACGCCCACCTACATCCAAGGCGTGGCCACGGGAACTCTGGAGGCCGCTTTGCAGCGAGAGATTGGTTTTCCTTGGAGCACGGCCATGGCCGAGCGGGCGCGTCGATCCGTCGGGGCCACTGTGGCCGCTGCACGCGATGCGCTGGCGCAGGGCGTGGCGGGCAACCTGGCAGGCGGCACGCACCACGCCTATGCCGACAAGGGAGGCGGATTTTGTGTGTTCAATGACATCGCGGTCACCGCCCGGCTGATGCAGGCCGAGGCTTGGCGGCACCACCGTCAACAGATGAAGGTGGCGGTGATCGATCTGGACGTTCACCAGGGCAACGGCACGGCGCACATTTTTGCGAGTGACCCGAGCGTGTTCACCCTGTCTTTGCATGGTGAGAAGAACTTCCCGTTCCGCAAGGAGCCGAGCGATCTGGACGTGGGTCTGCCCGACGGTTGCACCGATGAGCCTTATTTAGAGGCCCTGTACCAAGCGCTGCAGACCCTGCAGGACCGTTTTGATCCGCAGTTGGTCATTTACCTGGCCGGGGCCGACCCGCATGAGGGAGATAGGCTCGGGCGGCTCAAATTGACGGCGGACGGCATGCAGGCTCGCGACCGGGTGGTGATGGACTGGGCTTGGCAGCGCAGGCTACCGGTCGTGCTGTGTATGGGCGGGGGCTACGGCCACGACATCGAGACCACCGTGCAGGTGCAAATGCAGACCTGGGACGTGGCTTTGGGCTATTGGCAACGCTGGCACAATCTCGGGCGATGAACACGCCTGTTTCACCCACCACCAAACCCCAAGCCGACGCCCGCAGCAGCTACAAGGCGTTTCGCCCCATCAGCACGCGCTGGATGGACAACGACGTGTATGGTCATGTGAACAACGTGGTCTATTACAGCTGGTTCGACACCGCTGTGAACGCCACCCTGATCGAGCAGGGCGTGCTCGACATCCATGCGGGCAGCACGATTGGTTTGGTGGTGGAAACCCAGTGTTTTTACTTCGCGCCGTTGGCTTTTCCTCAAACCATTGACGCGGGCATCCGTGTGGCCAAGCTGGGTACGTCCAGCGTGCGCTATGAGGTGGGCCTGTTCGCCCAAGGCGAAGACCTCACCGCCGCCCGGGGCCACTTTGTGCATGTGTATGTGGACCGCGAGACCCGCCGTCCTGTGCCTTTGCCCACCGAACTCAAAGCATTTTTGGAGACATTGACATGAGCATTTTGGACATCGGACCCCAGGTCAGCACCCGCGTGAACGATCCGGCCAGCGTGGACGCGGCCATCCTGAGCCGCTTTTCGGCCCGTGCCTATTTGCCCCAAGCGGTGGAGCGCAGCGTTTTGCAAGAGGTGCTGAGCGTTGCCGCCCGCTCGCCCAGTGGCACCAACACCCAACCCTGGAAGGTCTATGTGCTGCAGGGCGCCAAGCGAGACGAGCTGGTGGCCAAGACCTGTGCGGCGCATGACGCCATCAGCGCCAACCCCGCATTGGCTTCTGAATACGCCGAGGCCTACGACTATTACCCCGAAAAATGGGTCAGTCCCTACATCGACCGCCGCCGCGAGTGCGGTTTTGGTTTGTATGGCGTGCTGGGGATTGGCAAGGGCGACAAGGCCCAGATGCACGCGCAGCACCAGAAAAACTTCCGCTTTTTCGATGCGCCCGTGGGCCTGATGTTCACCATCGACAAAGTCATGGGCCGTGGCAGTTTGCTCGATTACGGCATGTTCTTGCAAAGCATCATGGTGGCTGCCCGCTCGCGTGGCCTGCACACCTGCCCGCAAGCGGCGTGGAACGGTTTTTCCAAAATCATCTTGCCGCTGGTCGGTGCGGGTGACAACGAAATGGTGGTTTGCGGTATGTCGCTGGGCTATGCCGACGAGTCGGCGCTGGTCAATACCTTCGAGACCACCCGCGTGCCGGCCCAAGACTTCACCCACTGGGTGGACTGACTTTTTATCTCAACGCGCTTTTTCAAAGACAAGGGCCTGGTTTGGGATTCGAAGCACTGGCGCTGCAACTGCTCAATGGCCTGAGCCACGCCACCACCTTGTTCTTGATGGCCTCCGGGCTGACGCTGATTTTTGGCGTGACCCGGATCGTCAACTTTGCGCACGGCAGCTTCTTCATGCTGGGCGCTTTGTGGTCGGCGCATGCGGTGACGAACTGGTGGCCCGCCATGGCGGACACCGCTTGGGGCTATGGCGCGGTGATCTTGATGGGCGCGTGTGTGGCCGCCTTGCTGGGGGCCGTGACCGAAGTCTTGCTGCTCAAGCGCATGCGCCACGCGCCGCAGCTCTACCAACTGGTGGCCACCTTTGGCCTGACGCTGGCGCTGCACGACGCGATGCGCTGGTTTTTTGGCCCTGAAGAGGTGTTCGCGCCGCGCTTTCCGGGCCTCAAAGGCGCGATCCAGCTGGGCGAGTCGTTTTTCCCGACCTGGCAATTGTTCACCTTGGCGCTGGGCCCCTTGGTCTGGCTGGGCTTGCACCTTTTGCTCACGCGCACGCTGTGGGGCCAGCGCGTCAAAGCCGCCACGCAAGACCGCGAAATGCTGGGCGCGCTGGGCGTGAACCCCGCGCCGCTCATGCTGGGCGTGGTGATGCTGGGCTGCGGCTTGGCTGGCTTGGCCGGGGCGTTGCAATTGCCGCGCGAGCCGGCGCACTTGCAGATGGATGTGAACGTGGTGGTCGAGACCGTTGTGGTGGTGGTCACCGGGGGCTTGGGCAGCATTGGCGGGGCTTTTGTGGCGGCGGTGCTGATTGGCGTGATTCATGCGCTGGGCCTGAGCTTTTTCCCGCAAGCGACTTTGGTGCTGGTGTTTTTGACCATGGCCGTGGTGCTGGTTTGGCGGCCGGAAGGGCTGGCCGGGTCGGCCGCCCATGCCGAGCAGCGCGAAAGCGTGCCGGTGTTTGCGCTCTGGCCCGTGGCGGGGTGGGGCCGGGCGCTGTTTGTGGCGGTCTTTGTCGGCTTGACGCTGCTGGCCTGGGCGCAGGGCGACTACGGCCGCAGCTTGGCCGAAGACGTGATGGTGATGATGCTGTTTGGCCTGAGCCTGCAGTGGATGATGGCTTTGGGTGGCTTGGTCAGTTTTGGCCATGCGGCGTTTTTTGCGCTGGGCGCCTATGGCGCGGCGCTCTCGCACCTGCACTGGGGTGCGGGTTTGCCTGCAGCTTTGGCAGCGGGCATGGCGCTGGCGCTGGCCGTGGCCGTGGCGTTTGGTGCTTTGGTGGTGCGCAGCAGCGGGGTGTACCTGGCCATGCTGTCGCTGGCGTTGGCGCAAATGATTTGGGCGGGGGCCACGCAATGGGTGGGCTTGACAGGCGGCGACAACGGCCTGATCGGCTTGCGTTTGATTGCGCCCGAGTCCAGAGCGTTGTGGGACGCGGCGCTGGGTATCTTCATGCTCTTGGCCATCGTGGGCATGGCCCGCGTGGCGCGATCGAGCCGGGGCGCGGCTTTGCAGGCTGTGCGCGATGCGCCGTTGCGGGC
>JANQXJ010000064.1 GCA_030729445.1 Limnohabitans sp.
GGCCTGTATCTGGCGGGGGGCAGCGTGCATCCGGGGCCGGGCGTGCCGATGGCGGCTTTGTCCGGACAGCGGGCGGCAGAGGCGCTGATGGCGAGCCTCGCTTCGACCAGCACGTTCCAGACGGGGGCTACCTTTGGTGGTATGTCGACGCCATGAGCGACGACGGCCAACATGGCATCACCCTCATTGCCTTTGTCGGCAGTGTGTTCTCGCCGTATTACGCCTGGGCGCGTGGGCGTGGTCGATCCAACCCTGACGACCACTGCGCCCTGAACGTGGCCATTTACAGCAAAGGTCAGGGCCGCTGGGCCATGACCGAGCGCGGTCAGCGGCATTGCGCCCGCAGTGCCCGCCAATTCACCATTGGCCCGAGCCAACTCAGCTGGGATGGCGACTGTCTTCACATCGACATCGACGAGGTGTGTGTGCCCATCCCGCGCCGCGTGCGCGGCCGCATCAAGCTCTGGCCGCAGCAACTGTTTGGCTATTCCACACCGCTCGATGTGAACGCCCAGCACCGCTGGGGGCCGCTGGCGCCCAGCTCGCGCATCGAGGTTGACCTGAACGCCCCCGATCTGAAATGGCAAGGCCATGCGTATCTGGATTCCAACGAAGGCGACGAGCCGGTGGACCGGGGTTTTCACACCTGGGATTGGTCGCGGGCCCGCACACGCGACGGCAGCACGGTGGTGTTTTATGACATGCAAGCGCCCGGCACCGATGACCGCGTGCTCTCGCTGCGCTTCACGCCGCAAGGCACGGTCGAGCCCATCGCCACACCCCCGGTGCAGCGCCTGTCCAAGACCGGCTGGCGCATCGACCGCCGCATGCGCAGCTCGCAAGCGGTGCGTGTGCACGAACAACTCGAAGACACGCCTTTTTACCAGCGTGCCTTGCTGCAATTTGATCACGCAGGCGAACACTTGCTCGCCTTTCACGAAACCCTGTCGGTCCCACGTCTCGTGTCACCGGTGGTTCAAGCCATGCTGCCCTGGCGCATGCCGAGGCGGGCTTGAGATGAACAAGCTTGAAGGAAATTTCAAGTCAACCCCATTCCTGGCCATGGTGGCCAAGAATAGCCCTCGTGCGGGCCGTGCACGTCTTCTGCAAGGAGAAAACTATGTCTAACTCAGACAAAGTCTGGCCAACGGGACTGACCGAGGCCGAATCGGAGGAGATTCACCGCAATCTCATCCAGGGTACGCAGATTTTCGGCATGATTGCCGCATTTGCCCATCTGCTGGCCTACATTTACTCACCCTGGCTCAAGTAAAGGAGATTCATCATGATCTACTCGAAAATGTGGTGTGTGGTGAAACCTTCGGTGGGTATTCCGGTGTTCATTGCGGCTGTGGCGATCTCGTCGTTCAGCGTGCATTTGGCCCTGACGACCAACACCACCTGGGTGAAAGACTTTCTTAACGGTGGTACCAAAGTGGTCGCTGCGGCGCCTGCTGCGGATGCTGCAGTGAAGAAGTAAAGGGTGAAAGCCCGAACGGCCAGGCGCACATGCGCCTGGTCTTTCTCTTGACTTATGAACACCACCAAAAATCGCAGCAATTGGGGTTCGGCTTTGGCCAGTTGGGGGCCCCGATTTCTTCCCTTTGCCGACGCCGCCAGCGATGATTTGCCGCTGTCGCGTTTGCTGCGCTTGTCGCTGTTTCAAATTTCTGTCGGCATGGCCATGGTCATGCTGGTGGGCACCCTCAACCGCGTGATGATCGTGGAGCTCAAAGTCTCCGCCACGCTGGTGTCCTTCATGGTGGCCTTGCCCCTGCTCATGGCGCCTTTGCGCGCACTCATTGGTTTTCGCTCGGACAACCACCGCTCGCAACTGGGCTGGCGGCGCGTGCCCTACATCTGGATGGGCAGCTTGCTGCAGTTTGGCGGCTTTTCGATCATGCCTTTTGCGCTTTTGGTGCTCGCCGGCGCCGGGCAAGCCAGCCAAGCCCCGGCCTGGGTTGGCCAGTTGGGCGCTGCAGGCGCTTTCCTGCTGGTGGGTCTGGGTATGCACACCGTGCAAACCGCAGGCCTCGCCCTGGCTACCGATCTGGTCCCGCCCGAGCGGCAGCCTCAGGTGGTGGGGCTCATGTACGTCATGCAGTTGATCGGCATGATGGCAAGCGCCTTGGTGCTGGGCTATCTGCTGCACGACTACAGTCCTGGCCAGCTGATTCGTGTGGTGCAGGCTGTGGCAGTGACCACGCTGGTGCTGAACGTGGTGGCCCTTTGGAAGCAAGAGCCGCGAAGCCGGCTGCGCAAACCCGGCACGCCCATCGAACACACCTTTGCGCAAGCTTGGCAACTGTTTTGCCAAGGGCCCAACACACTGCGCCGTTTGTTGGCGGTGGGCTTGGGCACCATGGCCTTCACCATGGAAGACGTTTTGCTGGAACCTTATGGTGGCGAGATTTTGCACATGAGCGTGTCCAGCACCACGCTGCTCTCGGCCACTTTGGCGCTGGGTGGTCTGCTGGGCTTTGCCTGGGCCTCGCGTGTTCTGGGGCGAGGTGGTGACGCCTACCGCATGTCTGGCAGGGGCGCCTGGATTGGTTTGCCCGCCTTTGTCTTCGTCGTGGCCTCTGGCCCTCTGGCCATGCCAGCTTTGTTTGTGCTGGGCATTTTCTTGATTGGCTTAGGGGGTGGTTTGTTTGCACACGGCACCCTCACCGCCACCATGCAGCTGGCACCTGCTGGCCAAGTTGGCTTGGCCATGGGCGCATGGGGCGCCGTCCAAGCCACAGCGGCGGGTGTCGGTATGGCTGTAGGTGGTTTGGTTCGAGATGCGGTCGCTTTGTTCAGCACGCCGGTCATGGGCTACTCAGCGGTCTATCTGATTGAAATGCTCTTGTTGGCCCTGACCCTGTGGGCCATGGGACCTTTGCTGCAGCCGCTTGCACGGCCAAGACCTAACTCTGCATAATTATCCAACCCCGTTGTTCAACCCACTCTTTTTGCTACCAAGGACTCATCATGGAAATCAAACACATCCTTCTCATCATGTTCGTTGTTTTCTGCTTGTTCATGGTCGCCAATTGGTTGAACCGCCCCAAGCGTCCACGCAAGTAAAACGCCCCGTGCCCAGAGCTTTTGCAAAAAAGCCCGCCCACAAAAAAGCCGCTGTGAAGCGGCTTTTTTGTGGGCGACTGAAACAGATCAGTTGCGTGTGTCGCGGTAACCGCTGCCATAGCCGGTGCTCGGCTCTTTGGGCTTGGAGATGTTCACCACGATCGAGCGACCGCTGACCGACATGCCATTCAGGCCAGTGATGGCGGCTTGGGCTTCTTCGGCGCTGGACATTTCGACAAAGGCGAAACCCTTGGAGCGGCCCGTGTCTCGGTCCATCATGACTTTGGCCGACATCACGCCGCCAAATTCAGAAAAGTTTTGACGCAAACTGGCGTCGTCGATGGTGTAGGGCAAGTTGCCCACGTAAATTTTGCTGCTCATGGTTGAGCCTTTCAGAGAGGTGGCGTGGCAGCTTCAAAATAAAGCCGACATGCAGGGAAAAGCGGAATCTTGGCAAATGCCAAGAGGCCGCAGGGAAACGCGCCAGGGGCCGCGAGGCCTTAGCGCATTTGTTCGGGGCTGGGGCTGTTTTGCAGCCAGTCGCGCGTGGTGTCAATGACGCCGCGCGCAGCATGTTGGGTGAAAGCACAAACCTTGTGGTGCAGGCCGGGCGTCAGGTCCAGGCCTTGCAAAGCAGGGCGAGTCTGGCGCAAAGCCGTGGCAGCGGTTGTTCGGCCAAGGCCGGTGCAAAAAGGGTGTGTCGAGGGCGAAGCGACCGGGGAGCCCGTGCGGGTGGTAATCGGGGAAATCAAAATCAATCGAGTCGCAAACCATCCAGGGGCTTGCGCAGAGCTGTGAGAAAAGTGCCGAGGCCTGCAGCTCAACAGGAGACGGTGTTCGAAATCAATCGGTGCCAATCCAGACGACGTTCGAGACGTCTGCGGTTTGTTGAGTGGTTCACACTGAACAGAGCATCATTATATTTCTGTTGGCAATATTAGTCAATAATTTTATTTCTTGAAGTTTGAAAGATGCCTTGACCAACACTCGCCATGTCAAGTCAGTCACACACATCCGGCCAAATAAGACAAATACAACGATCAAATTGACAAATAAAACTGTCATATTTTTGTGACAGTGTTACCATGGATCAGGTGTGTCGTTTTAGAAAGCGTCACCGTCATTGGCCGACGATCCAAACCCAGGTGAAAACCATGAACAAATTCAAGATGTCTCAAATTCGCAATAAATCTGGTGTTTATTACGCTGTGGGTATCGCCGTGTTTTCAGCGTTTTTCTTTGTCATGGTGGTCATCGCCGAGTTGGTGAACCGAAACAGTTGAAAATTTGTAAAGTGGTCAGTGGCATGTGACCTTTTCAAACAGCTAGAGGCGACTTGTTGTCTCTCTTAACAGCCTAAAAAAATGGTTGTACCGATTTGCGCGAACTTTGACCTCCGCAACGCCAATTGGTTTTTATTGCTTCACAAGCCCAGCCAAGCTGCTTGTGTCAACACAGCAGTGGCTCAGACATGGAGCGACAGGCGACTCAAACCTTGGGTAAGTGAATGGGCTGCCCCGCTTCCAGCAAATCAAGGACCTGCTGCATGACTTGCGGGCCGGTGGCCGAATAGGGGTCGAAGTCGGGATGCTGCAACCTGACCATGGGATCGTCCACCGACAGGTGCACCAGTGCCATGGACCACTGGCCAAAGTGGCGTTCGTTGATTTCTTCGTAGTGCAACAGGTCCACATCTTGGTGGCGGGCGTCGGCGCAGATACGACGGTAGAGCGTGCTCACCCGGCTGCGTTCTCCTTCTATCACCTGGAAGAAAAAACCTTGGCCTTGGCACAAAACACCTGTGATGCCTTGGGTTTGGTTGTGAGCCTGCGCCTGCGCCAGGATGCTGGTGGTCATGGTGGTTGTTTGTGGGCCAACGGCGCGGCTCACATACAACAACCGTACGTTGATGCTGTGACTGGGTACCCTCATGAGGTGATCCTGGTGGCGTGATGTTTTGTGCTCATGCCGCGGCTTAGCACCTCAGGGTGTTTGTTGCACGTTGCGGCCAAGCCGTTCGGCTTCGCGGCGCTCAAGCAGGTTGATCATCCAGGCTACGCGCTGAGGCATGGCGCGGTTCGGAAAGTAAGTTGAGCTGCTTTTTGGCTGCTCTGCATCGCCGCAGCCTTGAACCAAGTCCACGATTGCGGCCAATGCAGCAGGGCTGTGATCGGCCACGCGAATCCAGTGCACCTGTGTCCATGCGCTGGCCAACAGCATCAGTTTGCGCGTAGTGCTGACCACTGTTCGTTTGTTGACAGAGTCCAGCCCATCGCGTCGCAATTGGTGGCCGATTTCGCCATAGATCATGCTGGCCGCGCAAATGGCAGCGCGGCAGTCGGGCGGCAGGGCGGCTATGCCCGAATGCGCTTGTTTATAAAGGCGGTCGGCCTCGTCCAGCAAACGCGCCACCACACTGGCGATGGCGGGGGTGAAGGTGGGCTGGGCCATCCAGGCTTCTGGCTGAATACCGGCTTCGATCAGCCAGCGGCGCGGCAGGTACAGGCGGCCGATGCTGGCGTCGTGCCCCACGTCTCGGGCAATGTTGGTCAGCTGCATGGCCACCCCCAGCTCGCAGGCGCGGGCCAATGTGTCCATGCTTTGTGGGCCCATGATCCAGCTCATCATCGCGCCCACGCTGCCAGCCACCCGTGCGCCATAGGCGTGCAGGTCTTCGATGCTGTCGTACGTACGACCCGCGGCATCCCAAGCGAATCCCTCGATCAGGGCATCGAGCAAATGGCGAGGCAATTTGTACTGCTGCACCAGCAGGCTCAGGGCATGGTCTTCGACATGATCATGCGGGGTGCTGTTGTAAATGGCGTTCAAGCGCTCTTGCAGCGCGATCAATGGCGTATCGCCGGGGGCAGCTTCGTCCACCAAATCATCGGCAACGCGGCAAAAAGCATACAGCGCGATCGCGGCGGTGCGAACGCGAGGCGGCAGCAAGCGGCTGGCTGCGAAAAAGGTTTTTGAGCCGCCTTGCATCATGGCCACGCAGGCTTGCAGGTCATGTGAGTCGAAGTCGAGTTCTTTCGTCACGGCTGGTGCCAAGGGCGCGTCCACGGCATACAGGTGAGGTGCTGCGCTGGGCGCGTGTGGAAAGGGATCCGAGCGATCAGGCGTTGACATGGGGGACCACCGTTTCCAAAGCTTTGGCCGACATCAACACGCCGGGTACGCCCGCGCCCGGGTGCGTGCTGGCGCCCACCACAAACAGACCCGGCACATCCTCGCTGCGGTTATGCGGACGGAACCACGCGCTTTGCAGCAGCAGCGGCTCCAGGCCAAAGCCCGCGCCTTTGTAAGACCACAAGTTGTCCTGAAAATCCTGCGGTGTGCTGACCTTGCTGGTCACGATGCAGTCGCGCAGACCGGGGAGCACGCTGGCCTCTAGGCTCTCTGCAATGGCCGCGCGGTAGGTTTCGGCAAAGGCGGGCCAGTCGGTGCCGCTGTCCAGGTGCGGCACGGGCGAGAGCACATAAAAGGTGTCGCAGCCGTCTGGCGCCAGCGAAGGGTCGGTGGCGGTGGGGCGGTGCAAATAGAGGCTGAAGTCCTCAGCCAGTTTGTGCTTTTGAAAGATGTCTTGCAGCAGGCCTTTGTAGCGCGGGCCCAGCACCATCATGTGGTGCGGCACGTCTTTGTACTGCTTGGAGGTGCCGAAGTACCAGACAAACAGGCCCATGGAGTATTTGCCGTTGGCGATCTTGCGGTCGGTCCACACGCGGCGGTGCTCAGGCGCCACCAGGTTTTTGTAGGTCCAGGCGGTGTCGCCGTTGCTCACCACGATGTCGGCGGG
>JANQXJ010000065.1 GCA_030729445.1 Limnohabitans sp.
TCTTTGTAGGGGTCCCAACCCGCTGGAATCAGCTGCTCCCAGCCAATGGTGCGTGCCTGGCCGGGCTTCAAAGCCGCCCAGTCTTGCCCCAGCAGGGACACACGCCCTTCACGGGGCGACAACACACCCGACAACAAACCCAACAAGGTGCTCTTGCCACAGCCGCTGGGGCCATGCAAAAAAACGGTCTGGTCGCGCTCCACATGCAAGCGGCCCAGCACCAGTGTGTCAGGACCTTCCCGGGTCCAGGCAAAGCGCAATGGCTCTATGTCGATCACTCAGTACTCCCTGTTGAGCGGGGCAATATACCCGCCTTGACCACTCAGGGGGTCTTTCTCCGGCTTTCCCTGCGGGCAATCCAGACGGTGGCGCCCAAGATGACCAGCGCACCGGCCCACGTCCACTTGCTGGGCACATCACCAAACACCAGCCAACCCAAAATCGAGGCCCAGACCAGGTCGAGAAAACGCAGCGACTGGGTGGCCGAAATGTCGGCCAGCGCAAAAGCCCGCGTCAGGCAATAGTGGGCCAAGGTGCCCAGCACGCCCGTGGCGGCAAAACCGATCCATTGCATCAAGGTGGGCGCTTGCCAGTTGGGCAGCGCCATGGGCAGGCTCAAGACCGTGACCGTCAGGGCTTGCCACAGCACAATCACGCCCGCTTTTTCGTAGCGGGTCAGGGCTTTGGTGATGAGAAAAGACGCCGCAAAAACAGGCGACGAGGCGAGCATGACCAGGTTGAACCAACCGCCCTCGCCCGACATCTTGGGCAGGACCACCACCAGCACGCCCGCAAAGCCAATGATGGCGGCGATCCAGCGGTCACGGCGCATGGGCTCGCCCAAAAACCAGGCCGCACCGATCATGATGAAGATCGGCCCGGTAAAGCCAATGGCCGTCATGTCGGCCAAGGGAATTTTGGGCAAGGCGGTGAACCACAACACCAGCCCCAAGGTGTGCACCCCGCCGCGCCAGAACTGGCCCGCCATGTTCACCGGCATGTAAGCCCGCCAGCCCTCACGCCAAACCCAAGGCAAGATGACCAGCAAACCAAACAGATAACGCAAGAACTGCGATTGGTAGACGTCCAGGTGCAGCGTCAACTCGCGGGCGATGGTGTTGAGAAAAGAAAACAGCAGCCCGCCCAGCACCATCCAGACCATGCCCCGCACGGCCACGGGCCAAGCGGCAAAGGCCCGCCTGCCGCGGTGGTGCGTGAGCGACCACTGGCGCAAGGGGGACCAAGACTTGCGCGGTTTCATGCCGCTGCTTTGTTGTAAGTGTGAATCACCCCATCATATTAGGGGCAATGCCCATCCAGGCCGGTCGCTAGAGTTACCGCCCCACTCTTGCAAACCCCATCAGGTGGACGGCAGCGGTGGCAAGGACCTGTTCGCTGGGGTGGGCGCTGGCTGCGCCGCAGCAGGGGGTGCAGCCAGTGGTGGTGGCGGTGCAGCGTTTGCCGCTGCCGGTGAAATGGGCGCAGGTGGTGCCGATGGTGGTGCAGGCGCTGCCGTGGCAGGCACTGGGGCTTTTGGTGGCGCAGCAGTGGCTGGTTGAGGGGCCGCTGGGGCCGCTGGGGCAGCGCTGGCAGGTTTGGCGGCTTCATCAGGCTTGGGCTCTGGTGCCGCTGCACCGGTGAGCTTGTCGATCTGTTTAAAGACCCAGTTTTTTTCTTGCGCCGCCTGGGCTTTTTCTTCGGCAATTTGCGCCTTCAAGGCAGCAATCTTCTCTTGCAAAGCACGTTGCTCTGCCGCTTTGGCCTCTTGCGCTTGACGCTCGGCCTGCAGGCGAGCGTCTTCGATGGCCTGCAGTTTGGCGGCCTCTTCTGCAGCGGCGCGGGCCACACGGTCTTTTTCTTGCTGGATGCGCGAGGCCCTGACCGACGCGATTTCACGCACCCCGGAGCTCCAAGGCAAATTTTGCAGCTGCCGCTGAATCGCGGCTTCGCGCGAAATCGTCTGCACCTTGCCGTCTAAGCGGGCTGTGAAAAAACCTTCGCAGCGGGTTTTGACACCCGCCACGGTGCAGGCATGTCCTTGCGGATTTTGTGCGCCCCAAGCTTTGGTCTGGGCGATGAACGCGTCACATTGCGCAAAGGCCCGGTCAATTTTGGCGTCTTCACCACTGGGCTGCGGGTCATTGAAATCAAACCACTCGGGTCGCACACGGTCCAGCTCGAATGCGGTGCGCACGCATTCAGCCTTGGCGGGCGTCAGTTGCGCCTGCATGCCCGCCCACACGGCCCGTGTCAGGGCATTGCTGCTGACCACCTTGAAGCGGGTCTCGCCCTGAGTGGGGCAGCCGTTGACCACTTGGTCGTTGATGCGCCGTGCCTGACCCTGCCAACGCACTGTGACGAATTCTTCATCCTGCGGCGTGATGGCCATGGGGGTGTCAAAAAACGGGGCTTGCACCACCCGCTCCACATCGGCCTGGCCGGGCACGCTGATGCGCACATTGCAGCGGGTCTCGCCATTGATCACCCGGACAGCCACAGGCACGGTTTGGGTTTGTCCGGCCTGCACCACGTACTGACCCGCCCACGCCCAAGGCGCAGCGCACAGCCACAGCCACAGCAACCCAACCCACCCCACACGTGTTCTCATGACTCACCCGTCTACAGAAAATACAGCTTCTTGATCCAGCCCTGCGAAGTGTGCAGGTGTCCGAACTCCATCGTTAACGTGGTCATCCCGACCTTATTTTTTGTCATCCCGGGATTGTCTTTTGTCATCCCGGGATTGTCTTTTGTCATCCCGGCCTTGAGCCGGGATCCAGTTCGCACCACAGCCTTTTGCAAAGACCGGTGGTGTGCACTGGATCCCGGGTCTTCGCCCGGGATGACAAAAGTTTCATGGAGGTTTCAACTTCATCAGACCGAATCCCTGTTGACTGTATCGGCAGCAAAACGTCCAACTTGATAGTTCGAGGCACCTCAACCAAAGCACGCCATAGGCCAGAGCGCTGGCCCCCAACAGGCACACAGCAAGCGCTTCAGCGCCTCAGCGACCGGTAAAAACCGGCGTGCGCCGCTGGGCAAAGGCCGCTCGGCCCTCGGCAAAGTCAGCGCTTTGGCTGGTGCGTAGCTCGCGCTCGCGCATGCGGCCCACGTCACCGTGTCCGGTCTCAATTTCCCGGATCGATTGCTTGGTCTCCTGTACCGCCAGGGGCGCCAGCGCCAAGATGTCGCGTACCAAGGCCTGCTGGGTTGTTGCCCAGTCCTCGGGCCCGACCAGCGCCTCGAACAGGCCCAGAGCCTCAAGTTGCCGGTCGGTGAAAGGCCGGGCCGTCAAAAACGCCCGCTTGGTGGCCGCCAGGCCAAAACGGCTGACATAGCGCTGCAAGCCGCTCGGGTAGTAATGCAGGCCCAGCGCCGTAGCGGGCATGCGCCACTCGATCCCCAACAGGCCGATGCGCAGGTCGCAGGCCAGCACCACGTCGGTGGCACCACCGTACACACTGCCGTTCAGTGCGCAAATGCTGACCGGGCGCAAAGCGGCCAGCGCATCCGGAATTTCCTCAAAAAAAGTCGACCCGTGCCCGGGCTCGTCAAAGCCGCCAATGTCGTAACCGGCGCAAAACACCGGCCTGGGCTGGCCAGCCGTGTTGGCCGTCAGTACCAGCACCCGCACAGCCGTATCCTTGTTCACGGTGTCAAAGTGCACCAGCAAAGCCTTGAGGTCGGCGTTTTCCAGGCGGTTGCGCTGGGCTGGGCGGTTCAAGGTGATGGTGGCCACGCCGCCTTCGATGTGAAGCGTGGGGGTGGACGCGAGCGGGGCGGCAGGTGACATGTGGGCAATCCAAAACAAAAAGGGTGTCCGAAGACACCCTGATTGTAAAAAGCCGCCCCTGAATTCAGAGTTAGCTCATGCAGTCCAAGCTCAAGCCTTGGCTTTGGCCTTGCCCATGGCGGCCTTGACCGAAGCTTCGGCTTGGGCAGTGGCGGCCTTCATGCTGGCTTCGGCGCTGTCAGCAGCTTGCTTGGCCACTTTTTTCAGGGTCTCGGCAGCGCTTTGGCTGGCTTCGAAAGCGGTCTTGATCACGGCCACGGCAGCGTCAGAGCCGGCGGGGGCGTTTTTCAGGCTGCTTTCGATCAGGCTTTTGACGGCTTGCTCGGACTCGGCCATTTTGCCTTCGACGGCCTTGGTGAACTCAGCGCCAGTGCTGTTGGCGATGTCAGCCAAGTGACGGCCATAAGACACCGACTTTTCGAAGGCAGGCTGCACCAAAGCGGCTTGCACGGCCATCATGTCTTGAGGCGACTTGGCGGCCATCAGGGCTTGCATGTTGGCGAAAGACTCGCCCACAGCGGCTTTGCCAGCAGCCATGTTCAGCTCGACCAAGCGCTCGAAACCGGCAAAAGCCGATTGCGACAGGCCAGCGGCCACGTTCAGGTTGGCTTGTTGGGTGGCGGTGAATTGTTCAGCGTTGAAGTTCATGATGTTTCCTTGAGGAAGTTTTGTTGCAATGCAGCAATTTGAACAGCACGAGGAAGTCATGGCAAGGGAAAACCCGCACTTTAGAGTCGGCTCTCCAATTCATGACGGAACATCTGAGCTCGCTGCACCAGGGCCCGACAAGGCTATTGCCTGGCCCCTGAGCCAAGCTCACTACACTTGGTCATTTGGCCAGTTTGGCCCGTTTACCTCACACGTATGGAATTCATCAGCCTGCTCATCATCCTGGCCACGGGCATCCACTGGCTCAATACCCAGGGCCAGCGCAAACGCACCGCCTTGTTGGCCGAGCAATTGCGCCCCTTCCACATCGAAAAAAACATGGCCCAGCTGACCGGTGCCTACATGCGGGCACTGGGCGAATCCGACCCCGAGCGCCAGCAGCACATCCTGCAGCTGCAAGACGCTGCCGAGCAGCAACTGGCCAGCGAGTTCCAGCACCTGGCCCGGGAATTTGCCAAACTGCCTGCCCCCGTTTCACGCGGCTTCAAGCTGGCCCTGCCCTACATCGACCAGCTCTCGCCCAAAGCCACGTTCGACATGCGCCGCCTGCTCGAAGTCCACGCCCAAGGCATCGAGCGCACCGTGCGCAACACGCAAGCGCTTGCGCCCAAGGAACGGTCCTTTCGCATGATGGGCGAGATGTTTTTGATGCAGCACAGCTGCCACTGGTTTTGCCGCTCCAAAACCATCGCCTCGGCCCGCATGGTGGCCCAGCACCAAACCCGCTACGAGCAAGCACTGGACGCGGTCAGCCCCGAAACTCGCCAAGCTTATCTGGCTGTGGTGCAGGGCTGATCAGCCCTGCTTCCAAGCGGTGCGCAGCGCCTGTGCGCACAGGGCCACCGCCGTGTTGGCCTCTTGCAGCACCCGGCCCATGGTGATGAAACCGTGGATCTGTCGCTCAAAACAGATGTACTGCGCGGACACGCCCGCCCGGCTCAGGGCATCGGCATACAACAGACCTTCGTCGCGCAACGGGTCAAAACCCGCCGTCAGCACCAAGGCCGGGGGCAAGTTGGCGTGGCTCGTGGCCAGCTGGGGAGAGGCCCGCCAGTCCAGCGTGTCTTGTGGGCCACGAAGGTAGTTGCCCGAATACCAGGCGATCGACTCGCGGGTCAACATATAGCCTTGGCCATTGTTTCTATATGAATCGGTGTCTGGGGCCATGAGGGTGCTGGGGTAAATGAGCAACTGCATGACCGGCTTGTGGCCCAGATCGCGCAGCCCCAGACAGGCTGCAGCGGCCAGGTTGCCGCCCGCGCTGTCGCCCCCAATCGCGATGCGTGCCGGGTCAATGCCCAGGGCCTCCGATTGCGACGCCACCCACTGCCAGGCAGCCACCGCATCATCGTAGGCGGCTGGGAACTTGTGCTCTGGTCCCATGCGGTAATCCACCGACACCACCACACCCCCGGCTTGCTGGCACAGGCTGCGGCACAGCACATCGTGGGTGTCCAAGTCGCCAATGGTCCAACCGCCACCGTGCAGGTACACCAGCGCAGGCAGGGCCGGGCTGGCCGCGGCCGGGTGGTACACACGCACCGCAATGTCCACACCCGAATGTTGAAACGACAGGTCCTGCACCCGTCCCACCTCGGGCGCATCGGGCTGTGTGAAGCTGCGCCGCGCCCGGTAAGAGGCCCGCGCCTCGGTGGGCGTTTGGGTGTAAACCGGGGGAATGCCCTTGTCGATCATCAAGTTCATCAGGGCTTGGGCTTGGGGGTCGAGCATGGGAACTCCGGAGGGTTGAAATTGAAGGAATCAATCTAGAGATTCCGTCCATTATGTCAACGCTCAGAGCTTGTGGGGCCTGGCCCGAGCCCTCAAAGTGACAACGCTTAAGCGCTGACTTTGCCAATCGCGCAACTCACCATCGACTTCGCCTGTGCCAAGCCCGACTGAAAACCAGCCACCGAACCTTGTTCGGGGTAGCCCATGCTGCGCAGTTTGTCGGCGATGGCGCTGCGCTCGGCCTCGTTGGCCAATAGCGTGATGCGTTGCTGCTCGCGGTCAATCTGCACCTCGCTCACGCCCGCAATGCTGCTCAGGCCTTTGCGGATGGAGTTCTCACAGCCGCCGCATTTGATGTTCTCAACGTCAAAGGTCAAAGTGGTGTTCATGTGGGGTCCTTTCAAAGACAGCCGTTGTGTTGTTTCCAAATCGTTTCGTGGCCCATGGCCTTGGCGAAATCGGGCACACGGCAGCGTTCTTCTTCGTTGGCCGTGGGCTGGCTCGGTGCGCTGTGCATGCCCGGATGGTGCATGCCGCGCAACGCAGGGCCTTGCTTGACCCAGCCCGCCACCGCCACCATCACCGCCACAAAACCCACCAGCACCAAGGCTTGGCCCCAGTGACCGCCCGCACCTGACGGTGGTGTGTAGGTGCAAGTGCCGCCGGGGCACAGC
>JANQXJ010000066.1 GCA_030729445.1 Limnohabitans sp.
TTCTGGCTTGACCGCAGGTGCAGCCACGGGCTCGGCTGCTGCGCCGCCGAACAGGTTTTTCAACCAGCCAAAGAAGCCGCCAGCAGCGACCGCTGCAGGCGCAGCCACCGGGGATGCTGCTGTGGCTTTGGCCACGGGCTTGGCTGCCACAGGCGCTTCGGGCTTGGCCGGTGCTGCTGGCGCAGGTGCGTCGGGCAGCACGCCCTTGATGACTGGCGTTTGCTTGTTGGTGGGCTCTTGCGAGCGGCGTGTCACGGTGGTTGCGTCTTCGATCTCTTCGGCCATTTTGTAGCTGGCTTCGATGCGGTCCAGGCGCGGGTCGTCATGCTTCAAGCGCTCGAGCTTGTAGTGCGGGGTTTCCAGCGACTTGTTGGGCACCAGCAGCACGTTGATGCGTTGCTGCAGCTCGATCTTGGCGATCTCAGAGCGCTTTTCGTTGAGCAGGAAAGACGCAACTTCGACGGGCACTTGGGCGTGCACAGCGGCGCTGTTGTCCTTCATGGACTCTTCCTGGATGATGCGCAAGATCTGCAGCGCCGAGCTTTCGGTGTCGCGGATGTGGCCAGCGCCACCGCAACGTGGGCAAGGGATCGAGGCGCCCTCGCTCAAAGCTGGCTTCAAGCGCTGGCGGCTCATCTCGAGCAGGCCGAACTTGCTGATCGAGCCAAACTGCACGCGGGCACGGTCTTGGCGCAGCGCGTCGCGCAAGCGGTTTTCCACTTCGCGGCGGTTCTTGGCCTCTTCCATGTCAATGAAGTCGATGACGATCAGTCCACCCAGATCGCGCAAGCGCATCTGGCGGGCCACTTCGTCAGCGGCTTCGAGGTTGGTGCGGGTGGCGGTTTCTTCGATGTCGCCGCCTTTGATGGCGCGGGCCGAGTTCACGTCCACCGACACCAAAGCTTCGGTGTGGTCGATCACGATGGCGCCACCCGAAGGCAGTTGTACCGTGCGGGCATAGGCCGATTCAATCTGGTGCTCGATCTGGAAGCGGCTGAACAGCGGCGCGTCGTCGCGGTAGCGCTTCACACGCGGGGCGAACTCGGGCATGACGTGGCTCATGAACTGCTGAGCCTGGTCGTAGATGTCGTCGGTGTCGATCAGGATGTCGCCGATGTCGTTGTTGAAGTAGTCACGGATCGCGCGGATGACCAGCGACGATTCCTGGTAAATGAGGAAAGCGCCTTTGCCTTGGGTGGCGCCGTCAATCGCGGTCCACAGCTTGAGCAGGTAGTTCAGGTCCCATTGCAACTCGGGCGCGGAGCGGCCAATGCCTGCTGTGCGGGCGATGATGGACATGCCCTTGGGGTAATCGAGCTGGTCCATCGCTTCTTTGAGCTCGGCGCGGTCATCGCCCTCGATGCGGCGGCTGACGCCACCACCACGGGGGTTGTTGGGCATGAGCACCACGTAGCGGCCAGCCAAGCTGACGAAGGTGGTCAGGGCCGCGCCCTTGTTGCCGCGCTCTTCTTTTTCGACCTGCACCAACAGGGACTGCCCCTCTTTGATGACGTCTTGGATGCGGGCTTGGCTGACGGACACGCCTTCAGCAAAGTATTGGCGTGAGATTTCTTTGAAGGGCAAAAAGCCGTGGCGGTCTTCGCCGTAGTCCACAAAGCAGGCTTCGAGCGAGGGCTCGACGCGGGTCACGATGGCTTTGTAGATGTTGCCTTTGCGTTGTTCGCGGCCTTCGATTTCGATTTCGTAGTCGAGGAGTTTTTGTCCGTCGACGATGGCCAAGCGGCGCTCTTCAGCTTGCGTGGCGTTGATCAGCATCCGTTTCATGATGCGTTCCTTCTCTGTTCAGCTTGGTTTTGGCGCAGAAAGTGACTGCGCTCAAAACCTGTTTACACAACCGGCTTTGCGTTCTTGAGAACCACAAAGCCCACGTTGCCGGAGCTGACGCCTGAAACGAAGGGAACTGCCGAAGTTGACCGACCATTTAGCTGCGCGTGAGCACAGGAATGGGGATCATGGCGCGTGGATGGGGCGAGTCAACAGGTGCGTTTGAATTTGTCCACTGCCGGGGGCTTCCCCCGGTGTCTAGGGCAAAAAGTCGGGCGCAAGGCGTGACGGCAGAGCTTGGCTTCGTGAGCCACTCCATCCACATCAGCAAAGTTCCGAACAACACAACCATCTCGCTTTGATCCGTTCAACAGCCGCAAAGGCTGCTGAATTTGGGGTATTCCGTATCTGGGTTTTCAGGGCGTCGGCCCAACCTCCGGGGCGTTTTGCCACTGTTGGCGCTGGCCTTCAGTCTGCAAATCGTGCCGAGGGTGGCATCGACCATCTGGTTTGGCGAAGTGTTGGTGGACTAAACTCCATCTCTGCAGGAATTCATTTCCATTTGAATCAACCACTTACAACCAATTGCCAGTGAATCACATTATAGGGGCCAAGTCCGTAGCTGCGACACCTGCCGTCAAATGGTTGTTGGTGGACGAAGAGTCGGCCGGCCAGCGATTGGACAACTTTTTGATGCGTCACTTGAAGGGCGTGCCCAAAACCCACGTCTACCGCATCATCCGCAGCGGTGAGGTGCGCATCAACAAGGGCCGAGCTTCTGCTGAAACCCGGGTGGAAAACGGCGACGAGGTGCGTTTGCCGCCCGTGCGCATTTCCGACAAAGTGGCCGAAAAAGCCGCTCAACCCGCACCCAGCCGCGAATTCCCCGTTTTGCTGGAAGACGACAGCCTGATGGCCATCGACAAGCCGTCCGGGGTGGCGGTGCATGGCGGCTCCGGCGTGAGCTTTGGTGTGATCGAGCAACTGCGCCAGTCCCGACCCCAAGCCAAATTGCTGGAATTGGTCCACCGACTGGACCGTGACACCAGCGGGATTTTGTTGGTGGCCAAAAAGCGCAGCGCACTCAAGCACCTGCAAGACCAGTTTCGCGAGCGTGAGACCGGTAAAACCTATTTGGCCTTGGTCAAAGGGGACTGGCCCGCCAAGCTCAAGGTGATTGACCAGCCGCTGCACAAATTTTTGCTCCCTGGCAAAGATGGCCAAGAAGGCGAGCGGCGCGTGCGCGTGACCACCCTCGAAGACCCCGATGGCATGCGTTCCATCACGCTGGTCAAGGTGGCGCAGCGGCTGCCGGGTGCCTCTTTGTTAGAGGTCACCATCAAAACCGGGCGCACCCACCAAATCCGAGTGCATTTGTCGGCCCAAGGGCACCCGATCGCGGGAGATGACAAATATGGGGACTTTGACTGGAACCGCCAGTTGCTCAAACCCAGCGCGGGCCCTGGCCTCAAGCGCATGTTTTTGCACGCCTGGCGCTTGCAGTTCAACCACCCGGTGTCCGCCGAACGCGTGGCCCTTCAAGCCGATTTGCCCCCTGAATTGAAAGCGTATGTCGACCATGCCCAACTCAAGACCTCGCCAATTTGACCTGATCGCTTTCGATTGGGATGGCACCTTGTTCGATTCCACCGCCCTGATCACCCGCTGCATCCAGCGGGCTGTGGTGGATGTGGGCGGGCAAGAACCCACCCGAGAAGCCGCCTCGTATGTGATTGGCATGTCGCTTTTGCCTGCGCTGGCCCATGCCGCGCCCGATGTGCCCAAGGACAAATACCCGGCGCTGGGAGAGCGCTACCGCCACCACTACCTGCAGCACCAACACGACATCAGTTTGTTTGAAGGCGTGTTGGATTTGCTGGACGCCCTCAAAGCCCGGCACCACTGGTTGACGGTGGCCACGGGCAAAAGCCGCCAGGGTCTGAACGAAGCTTTGCATGCGGTGGAGCTGCGTGGCGTGTTCGATGGTTCGCGCACGGCCGATGAAACGGCTGGCAAGCCCAACCCCCGCATGCTGCACGAGTTGATGCGCGAATTTGGTGCAGAACCCGAGCGCACCTTGATGATTGGCGACACCACCCACGACCTGCAAATGGCCTTGAACGCGGGATGCGCCAGCGTGGGTGTGAGTTATGGGGCCCACGAGCCCGAGGCCTTTCATGCGCTCCAACCGCGCCACGTGGCGCACAGCGTGCGGGATTTGCACGACTGGTTGTTGCAACACGCTTGAAACAAGGAGTGCCAATGGAGCCGATGATTCCCTTGTGCAACAGCGCCGACCTGGTCAATGGTGGTCGGGCTGTGCCTTTTGACATCGTTTACGCCGGGCAGACTTGCCGGGCTTTTGCCATCCGTTACCAAGGTCAGGTGCACGCCTACCTGAACCGCTGCAGCCATGTGGCGATGGAGATGGACTACCAGCCTGATCGTTTTTTTGACAACACAGGGCGGTGGCTGATGTGCGCCACACACGGTGCCGCTTACCAGCCCGACACTGGGGCTTGCTCGGGCGGGCCCTGCCGTGGAGGACTGGTCAAAATAGACTTGTCAGAGCAGTCCGGCGTGGTTCACTGGCATACTGCCTACAACTTAAAGCCCCTTGAATTTTGAACATGCAAGACCCTCAGGACACCCCGTCCGCGACTGCCTCTCCTCAAGCCACCCTGGCCTCGGCGGCCACCTTGGCCTCGGTGACCAACCCCGTGGATGAAAATTGGGCCCGCAAAACTTTGCAGGACTTGGCTTTTGCCAACCTCAAAGAGCAACAATCCCAGCGCCGTTGGAAGTTGGGGATGCGACTGGTTTGGGTGTTCTTTTTGGGTTTTCTGGTCTGGCAGGTTTTCAGTTTCAACTCGCCAGCCACGCACACCAGTTTTCCTCACACAGCCTTGGTCACTGTCCTGGGTGAAATCGGACCAGACACAGAAGCCAGTGCTGAAAATGTCATGACTGCCATGCGCACGGCGCTCGAAGATCCGGGCTCTAAAGCCTTGATCTTGCTCATCAATTCGCCGGGTGGCAGCCCCGTTCAGGCGGGTCTGATCAACGATGAAATCACGCGTTTGCGTGCCCTGCACAGCAAACCCATTTATGCGGTGGTCGAGGAGTCTTGTGCCTCTGCGGCTTATTACATTGCAGCTGCTGCTGACCAAATCTATGTCGACAAGGCCAGCTTGGTGGGCAGCATTGGTGTGTTGATGGATGGTTTTGGCTTCACCGGGCTCATGGACAAGTTGGGTGTGGAGCGGCGTTTGATGACGGCCGGCGAGAACAAAGGATTTCTGGACCCCTTCAGCCCGCAAACCGAGCCACAGCGCCAACACGCCCAAGCCATGCTCAACCAGATCCACACCCAGTTCATCGATGTGGTCAAAAAAGGTCGGGGCGATCGGCTGAAAGAAACTCCAGAGCTTTTTAGTGGTTTGTTTTGGAGTGGCCAGCAGGCGGTCGAGCTGGGTCTGGCCGACAGCCTGGGCAGCATCGATGGTGTAGCCCGCGACGTGGTCAAGGCCCCCGATGTGATTGATTACACCCAGCGCGAAAACGTGGCCGAGCGGCTGGTCAAGCGCTTTGGTGTGGCCGTGGGCGAGGGCACTGTCCGCGCGATGCGCACGGCGGGTGCCGGTTTGCGCTGAGGCCAGGCATCAAGGCCCGATGGCGTAAACCGCCGGGGTGTGGGAATCAGGGCCTTTGAGGCCCTTTTTCCATTGCGCCACCGTGTGGCTCTGGATGCTGGCCGAGGGCAGCGTTAAACCGCTGGCAATGGCCAAGCGCGTGTTGCCGTTCAGGCTTTGCAGCAAGCCGCCGAGCATGGCCGCGTTGCGGTAAGGCGTTTCGATCCACAACTGGGTTTGCCCGGATTTGAGGGCCAAGGACTCCAGTTGTTTCAAGCGGGCGGCTCGCTCCCCCGCGTCTTGCGGCAGGTAACCCACAAAGGCGAAGTTCTGACCATTGAGTCCGCTGGCGGCCAAGGCCAAGAGCAAAGAGACCGGGCCCACCAAGGGCACCACGCCAATGCCCAGATCGTGTGCGGCCCGCACCACCGAGCTGCCCGGGTCGGCCACAGCGGGCATGCCCGCTTCGCTCACCAGGCCCACATCGTGCCCTTGCAAGGCTGCTGCCAACAGTGGTTTGCCATCAAAGCCAGATTGGTGGTCGCCTTTTTTGTGCACATGGCGGGGCAATTCGGTGATGCTTTGCTCGGTCAGCGGTGCGATCAGTGGGTGCGTTTGGCCCACACGCTTGAGGAAGGCGCGGGTGCTCTTGGCGTTCTCGCACACCCAATGCTGAATGCCTGCGGCGGTGGCCAAGGTGGTGCTGGGCAGCACTTCGGTGATCGGGGCTTGCTCGGTGCAGCCAAAGTCCAGTGGCGTGGGCACCAAAAACAGGCGGCCTGGTGGGGGCTTGGGGGTGTTCACAGCAGCTTCACCCCGGCTTGGCGCAACATTCGCGCGGTGCGGATCAGTGGCAGTCCGATCAAGGCCGTGGGGTCGTCGTTGTCGATGGATTCGAGCAGGACGATGCCCAGGCCTTCGCTTTTGGCGCTGCCCGCGCAGTCGTAGGGCTTCTCGGCCACCAAATAAGCCTCGATTTCGTTGTCGCTCAGGTCGCGAAACACCACACGGACCTCGGCCAAGTCCACTTCTTCATAACCGGTGGCCAAGCAAACCACGGCCAATGCCGTCTGAAAAATCACCGTCTGGCCTCGCATTAGGCGCAGTTGCGCCACAGCCCGCGCGTGCTCACCGGGCTTGCCCAAAGGCTGGCCTGCTAAATCGGCCACTTGGTCCGAGCCAATCACCACCGCATCGGGGTGCAGGGCGGCCACGGCCCGGGCTTTGGCCAATGCCAAGCGTCGGGCCAGGGCTTGGGGGGCTTCCCCCGTGTGGGGCGTTTCGTCCACATCGGGCGCGGTCACGGCGAAAGGGATGCGCAGACGCTCGAGCAGCTCGCGCCGGTAACGCGAAGTCGAACCCAGCACGACTGGGCGGCTGGTGGGTGCAGGGGGTGTGAA
>JANQXJ010000067.1 GCA_030729445.1 Limnohabitans sp.
GTGAAATGCGCCCCCGCTGCACACAGCACCCCCACGCGCAGTGCGGGGTCGTCGTCGAGTCGGGTGTAGGCCTCACCCAACTCGCGGTACATCTTGGGCGTGAAGCCGTTGCGTTTTGCGGGGCGGTTGATGCAAATTTGAAGGACTGCACCGTGCACGGTGCAATCAATCTGGCCTTCGGGGTGGGGAGCGGTGTTCATGGCCTCATGTTAGGCCCGGGCCCAAGACCCAAGATTCACCGAAGTGACATCTTTGCGAGAGCCCCGCCCTCGGGGCGATGGCTCGTGATCTGCGCTCGCCCCATCGCGGCGGGGGCGCCTTTCCCACAACCATGCAGATCAGTACTTGTAAACGCCCTGACCCGTCTTGCGGCCCAAACGGCCTGCAGCGACCATTTCTTTGAGCAAGGGGCTGGGGCGGTATTTGCTGTCGCCAAACTCCTTGAGGTAGACCTCCATCACAGCCAGGCATACATCGAGGCCAATCATGTCGGCCAGCGCCAGCGGGCCGATGGGTTGGTTGCAGCCGAGCTTCATGCCCGCGTCGATGGCCTCGGCTTCGGCCAGACCTTCGCCCAACACAAAGAAGGCTTCGTTGATCATGGGCACCAAGATGCGGTTGACCACAAAGCCGGGGGCGTTCTTGACGGTGATGGGCGTCTTGCCCAGCGCCAGCGCCATGTCGTGCACCGCGTCGTGGGTAGCGTCGCTGGTTTGCAGGCCACGGATGATTTCCACCAGCGCCATCATGGGCACGGGGTTGAAGAAGTGCATGCCGATGAAACGGTCCGCACGCTGCGTGGCAGCGGCGAGCTGCGTGATCGAGATCGACGAGGTGTTGGAGGCGATGATCACATTCGGGGCCAGCATGCCGTCGAGCTGCTTCAAGATCTTGACTTTCAGCTCGTGGTTTTCGGTCGCGGCTTCGATCACCAGCTGAGCGCCTTTGAGGTCGTCGTAGTTGCTGGAGCCTTGGATTCGGGCCAGCGCAGCGGCCTTGTCGGCTTCGCTGATTTTTTCTTTTTTGACGAGTCGGTCGAGGCTGCTGGCCACGGTGGCCACGCCTTTGGCCACGGCCGCGTCAGAAATATCGACCATCACGACTTGGATACCCGAGACGGCGCACGCTTGTGCAATGCCGTTGCCCATGGTGCCTGCGCCAATGATGCCTACGGTCTGGATGCTCATGTTCTTCATTCCTTGAAAATTGGAAAAACCAAAAGGAATGATCTTAACGGGCCGGCCTTGCCTGCCCTTACGCCGCCACGGGGGTGGCGTGGCCGCTTATACCGATCTGGGGCGGCTTGAGGCGTCAGCCACGCGCAGCAACTGCGTCAAGGACAGGGGGCCTTCGGCCTCTTCAACCGTTTGGATGGGTTCAGGGGTGTTTTGTGCGGTCTGCGGGCGGATGATGCGAGGCTCATGCCGACGCGAGCCGATCACGTGCAGCTGCACGGGCGCCTCTTGCAGGGTCTTGACCGAGACCCTGCCTTCACAAATGTCCTTCCAATTGCTGTTGAGAAAACTGGCCACACGCTCAGCAGCTCGTGTTCGCAAACCAGGGGTGTAGAACAAAGTATTTTTTCCCGTCTCAAGCTCGTACAGCTGCCACACGCTGATGCAGGCATGGGAGGCGACCACCGAAGGGTCCAGCCCTTGCTGAATGCGCAACTTGCGCAGAACACACCCGTTCGGATCTTCTGTTTCGGTGCTTTGAACGCCGATGAACATCTGGCTGCTTTTGTTGGCGTTCAACAAATTGCGTTGGATGTGCAAAGACTTGACCTGTTTGAGCACACGGGCGTCCTTGATCTCCGTGGTCACCCCAGCCCGTGACGTGTCCACGTCGGGGTGCACTTGGGCCAGTGAAAAGCTGGTTTTGACGTAGGCATTCATGGTTTGGGCAGTCATGGCAATGATGTGGGATGCGGTTGACAAACAAATTTTCAAATGCGCCTGTCACAAAGACTTCGCGCCAGTCAGTTGATCCCTTTTGACCGAAGATCAACTCATCCTTGGTGATAATTGTAGACTAATTTGCTTATTTTGGGAATTTATTTATTTAATTGCATCAATACTGTCATTGATATCGACACAAGCAACAAATTCTTCAATAAGTATGCACTCCGTACACCCGCACCCCAGCACCTGATCCACGCGGCCCCATACAACACAACACGAGGCACGCGACCGCGCTGCCCATGGCGCATCTCCTCCGCAATAAAAGTTGATAAAAACATCAAGACCTACAGGCTTTGGCGCAAGCAAAACCCGCTGATGACCGCAGAAGCTGCTGCGCATCGACAGCAAAAAGTCAGCTCCTGAAACGCTTCCTCGTCAACGCCAACGCGATCCAGAACGACACCACCGCAAACCCTGCCAGCACCAGGACGTTGCGCAGCGGATGCTCTGGCCAGCGGTCCAAAAACAGCGGACGCACCAAGTCCACCGCGACCGACAGCGGCAGCCAATCGGCAACAACGCGGACAAAACCAGGGAGTTGATCACGCGGAAAAAAGATGCCCGAGAGGAACATCATGGGCGTGAGGAACAGGGTGAAGTAATAGGTGAAGAAGTCGTAGCCTTTGGCCAGCGCATTGAAGATCAGCGCCATGCAGCTGAAGGTGATGCCCACGCCAAGCAGCACGGGCCAGGCCACCAAGAGCTTCCAGCTGTGGCTGATGCCCAGCGCCATCATGACCAGCAAAATGGCGGTGACGCTGAACAGCGCCTTGAACGCGGCCCAAAGCATTTCGGCCAGCACCACGTCATCGAGACGCACCGGGGCGTTCATGATGCCGTCCCAGGTTTTTTGCACATGCATGCGCGAGAACGCCGAGTACAGCGCCTCAAAAGTCGCCGCGTTCATGGCGCTCATGCAAATGCTGCCGCTGGCCAAAAACAGGATGTAGGGCACTTTTTCGCCGCCCAACTCGATTTGGCCCACCAAAGCGCCCAGGCCATAACCAAAAGCCACGAGCCACATGAGTGGCTCGGCGATGTTGCCCACCAAACTGGGAATGGCGAGCTTTTTCCAGACCAGCCAGTTGCGTTGGAACACGGACCACCAGCGCATGGACAGGCGGGGGGCAGCCCAGATGTTGTTTTGGATTTGACTCATGATCAGCCTTCTTCGCGGATCTGGCGTCCGGTCAATTTCAAAAACAAGTCTTCCAAATTGGAAGGGCGGTGCAGTGTGCGCATGGTGGGCCATGCCTCCAGCGCGTGCGTGAGTGAGCGGCTGTTCTGGGTGTAGAAGAAAACGGTCTCGCCACTCACCTCGACGCGCCCTGCCAGTGCTTTCAAGCTGGCTTCTTGTGCCAGCGCCACAGCGCCTTGGCCAAACACCTCAACCACCTCAGGCTCCAGGTGCTCGGCGATCAGGTCACGGGGTTTGCCTTCGGCGATCTTGCGGCCTTGGTCCAGCACCAAGAGGCGACTGCACAGGCGCTCGGCCTCGTCCATGAAGTGGGTGGTGAGCAAGATGGATTTGCCCTCTTGCAGCAAAACCTGCAGGCGCTCCCACATGAGGTGTCGCGCTTGTGGGTCGAGGCCCGTGGTGGGCTCATCCAGCATCAAGAGTTGCGGGTGGTTGATCAGGGCTCGTGACAAACTCAAGCGCCGCTTCATGCCGCCCGACAACTCGCCGGGTTTGGCTTTGGCCTTGTGGCTCAGAGCCCCGAATTCGAGCAGCTGCGGAATGCGCTCGCGAATGGTGGCGTCGGGCAGGCCAAAGTAGCGGCCAAAGACCAAGAGGTTTTCTTCGGCCGTGAAGTCCGGGTCCAGTGTGTCCGATTGCGCCACCACGCCCAAGCGGGCTTTGATGGCGAGAGCGTCACCCGGCATTTGCAGACCGTCGAAGTAGCGGATCTCACCGCTGCTCGGCTCGGACAAACCCAGGCACATGCGCAGTGTGGTGGTTTTGCCCGCACCGTTGGGGCCGATGACGCCCAGGCATTCGCCGGGGTTGATGTGGAAAGACAGGTCGTTGACGACCGTGGCGTCGCCGTAGCGTTTGACCAAGTGTTCGACCGAAAGCAAGGGGGTGTTCATGCCCGAATTGTGCCCTTGACGGCATCCCTGAGCAGGTTGGCAGGTGACCGATAAAATCAGGGCCTTCTTCAGAACCGCGCCTGCGGCCCCTTCATGTCCAGTTCCCCCTCTTTTTCGGACCGCCTGGCGGTCTTGCCGCAGTACCTGATTCCCAAACAAGCCCTGACCGTCTTTGCGGGCTGGGTCGCGGGCAGCCAGTGGGGCGGCGCGACCACCGGCATCATCAACTGGTTTGTGAAGCGCTACAACGTGAACATGGCCGAAGCAGCCAACCCCGACACCGCCAGCTACAAAAGCTTCAACGAATTCTTCACCCGCCCCCTGCGCGGCGATGCCCGGCCCCTGGCGGCTGCCGCCTTGTTGAGCCCGGTGGACGGGGCCATCAGCCAGTGTGGCCCCATTGCCGGCGACCAGGTTTTTCAGGCCAAGGGCCACGGCTACAGCACACGCGCTTTGGTGGGTGGCGACGCGGCGCTGGCAGCGCAGTTTCAAGACGGCGAATTTGCCACGCTGTACCTGAGCCCCCGTGATTACCACCGCATCCACATGCCTTGTGCTGGGCGCCTGACGCGCATGATTTATGTGCCGGGTGATTTGTTCTCGGTCAACCCGACCACCGCCCGCGGTGTGCCCGGCCTGTTTGCACGCAACGAGCGGGTGGTGTGTGTGTTTGAAGGCGAGCACGGCCCCTTTGTGATGGTCTTGGTGGGCGCCACCATTGTGGGCAGCATGGCCACCGTGTGGCACGGCGTGGTCAACCCGCCGCGCCCGGGCACGGTGCGCGAATGGACGTATGAGATGGGCAACATCTCTCTGGCGCAAGGCGAGGAGATGGGCCGCTTTTTGCTCGGCTCCACGGTGGTGATGCTGTTCCCACGAGGGGTGATGCAGTTCAACCCCGACTGGACACCGACACGCCCCATCGTGATGGGCGAGGCCATGGGCGCTTTGCGCTGAACAGCGGGGTTCGCTCAGGCCTTGGCTTCTTTTTGCTGCCGCCCCAAGACGTAGCGGCGCATGGCGACCGCCGGTGCGTCGGCGGCCACCGAAAACTCGTACAAATCCTCGGCCGGGGTGCTGGCCAAGGCCAGCTCCTGCAGGGCGAGGCCGTCCACGTCTTCTTGGAAAGCCACAAACAATTGGTCGTGCATGAAGCGGGTGGTTTGCGCATCGTTCTGCGCAAAATCGCGCCCGTGCACGATGAAGTAGTGCGTGCTGGTGGCCGTCTCAGGGGTGGGCATGTGGGCGGTGCGGATACGGTATTGCGGCCGCGCGACTTCGGGCAATTGGCAGTCGTAAAAAGTGACCGACACCTCGTGCAGCCCCAAACTGCGGAACTCCGAGCGCACGATGCGGGCCGCTTGGCCCTGGCCTGTCAAACCGGTCGGGATGCCCCACACGGGCGGCAAGGTGGTAGGGACCACATTGCGCAGCAAGGCAAATTGCCCATCACCGATGACGCTTTCAAACGCGGCCTTGGCGTAATCGGGTGTGCCAAAGCTCTTGGCGTGCAAAAAACTCAAGTGGGTCAGGTCCAGCAGGTTTTCGTGCAGCCGCACGTAGTTGGCCTGCAAACTCAAATAACCCTGCGAGCGCTCCCACTGGTTGTCGGTCATCCAGTCCTGCGCGGGCAGTTTGGACACATCGGCCTGCTCGGCCTCACCCATCCAGATCCACACCACCGCGCCGCGTTCGAGGGTGCGGTAGGACCGGATGCCCATGTTGGGGGGGCAGGTCGACTGCGAGGGCACCTCGATGCAATCGCCCTCGGTGTTGAACCGCAGGCCGTGGTAACCGCACACGATGGTGTCTTGCTCCAGCGTGCCGGCTGACAGCGGCATCGAGCGGTGCGGGCAGCGGTCTTCCAGCGCCACCACGCGGCCGTCGCTGGCGCGGTAAAACACCAAACGGCGGCCCAGCAAGGTGCGGGCCAGCAGCTGGTCCTTGACCTCTTCGCCAAACGCGGCCACATACCAGTCGTTCATCACAAAAGGGGTGTGGCGATCTGCCAGGCGTTGTGAGGCGTTTTGTGCGGCGGTGATGACGTTGATGTGGGGGCGTGTCATGGGGACTGTCTCCTGAAGAGGGGCCAAGCAGCTGCACTGCCCAAGGCCAACACGGCAAAGTTTAGGACCTGGCATTTGGCTGGGGCTGTCCCGAGAGCGCCTGCAGCCGTGGCACCATTCAGGGATGCCGACTTCTTCTCACACCACTTCAGCCACTTCACAGCCGCCTTCGCTCAGCGCCAGGCCGCTCGCCCAAGCCATGGTGCTCGCCGCCGGACGCGGCGAGCGCATGCGCCCTTTGACCGATCAAATGCCCAAGCCCTTGCTGCCTGTGCGCGGTCAACCACTCATGTTGTGGCCCATGCAGGCGCTGGCCCGGGGCGGCTTTGTGCAACAGCTGATCAACACCGCCTGGCTGGGCGAGCAGATTCCGGCGCTTTTGGGTGACCAGGCCCGCTGGCCTGAGCTGCCCGAGGTGCACATTCGTTATTCGCACGAAGGCCAGGAATTTGGCCGGGCACTGGAGACCGCGGGCGGCATCGTGCGGGCTTTGCCCCAGCTCGATGAGGTGTTCTGGGTCGTGGCAGGCGATGTGTTTGCCCCAGATATGGTGTTCAGTCAGCAAGCCTTGGCGCGGTTTGCCGCCAGCGCTGCCCTGGCCCACCTGTGGCTGGTGCCCAACCCCATGCACAACC
>JANQXJ010000068.1 GCA_030729445.1 Limnohabitans sp.
CCAACACACCGCCTTTGGCGTTGATCTCGTCGATGGCCATGAGCACGGTGTCTTTGAGCACCGTCTCGGAAATGGCCATGGTGCCGGACAAGCTGTGCAGCACACCCACTTTGATGGTGTTGCCTGCTTGCGCTTGGGCTTGGTTCACGAAAGTTAAGCTGCCCGCAACGATGGCGGCGGCGGTTGCGAGGGCTTTGAGGTTGCCACGACGGTTCATCATGAGATCACTCCATTCAGGAAGGTAGGTTGTTCAAACACGCACCGAAAAACAGCGCTGCTTGACTACCTGCAATCACCGTGCCAACCCTAGGGAGAACCCTGAAAACCGAATTTTTTCTATGGCGTTTTTCGCACTCTCTATAAAGGGCACGCAATTTGCTTGATGCCTTCCATTCAATGCACCAAGACGCTCACCGCGCACCAATATGGAACTCACTCCCCGCGAAAAAGACAAGCTGTTGATCTTCACAGCCGCCCTGCTGGCCGAGCGCCGTAAGGCCCGAGGCCTGAAACTCAACTACCCCGAAGCCATTGCCCTGATCAGCGCCGCTGTGATGGAAGGCGCACGCGACGGCAAGACTGTGGCCCAACTCATGAGCGAAGGCCGCACCGTCTTGACCCGTGCCGATGTGATGGACGGCATCGCCGACATGATCCCGGACATTCAGGTCGAAGCCACTTTTCCCGATGGCACCAAATTGGTGACCGTGCACCAACCCATTGTTTGAAGCCCGCGAGGACCCCTCATGAAAAAAACCGCACTCTCCCTTTCTTTGGTGATGGCTCATCTGGCCCAAAACACCTTCGCCCACGAGGGGCACGGCCTGGGCAGCACCCACTGGCACGCCACCGATGCGCTGGGTTTTGTGGTCGCAGCGGCCTTGATCGCTGTCGCTTTCTACTTTGGCAAAAAGTGAGACCAACATGACCCCCGGTGAACTTTTGATCGACCCCGGCCAGCATGCCCTGAACGTGGGCCGCCGCACCTGCACTCTGGTGGTGCAAAACGCCAGCGACCGCCCCATCCAAGTGGGCTCGCACTACCACTTTGCCGAGACCAACGCGGGTCTGAGCTTTGACCGCGCGGCCGCACGCGGCATGCGCCTGAACATCGCCTCCGGCATGGCGGTACGTTTTGAGCCCGGCCAACAACGCACGGTGGAGCTGGTGGACTATGCGGGTGACCGTGTGGTGTACGGCTTTCGCGGTTTGACCCAAGGTGCACTCGACGCCAACACAACAAAAGGCAACTGACATGGCCCACATCGACAAACGCGCTTATGCCGAAACCTTTGGCCCCACCGTGGGCGACCGTGTGCGCCTGGCTGACACCGCCTTGGTGATCGAGGTGGAAAAAGACTTCACACTGCAAGCCGGAAGCTATGGTGAAGAGGTGAAATTTGGCGGCGGCAAAACCATCCGCGACGGCATGGCGCAGTCACAACGCACCAACGCCGAGGGCGCGATGGATTGTGTGCTCACCAACGCGCTCATCATCGACCACTGGGGCATCGTCAAAGCCGACATCGGCCTGCGCGGCAACCGCATCGCAGCCATCGGCAAAGCGGGCAACCCCGACACGCAACCGGGCGTGGACATCATCATTGGCCCCGGCACCGAGATCATCAGTTGCGAAGGCTTGATCGTGACCGCGGGCGGCATCGACTGCCACATCCACTTCATCTGCCCCCAGCAAATTGACGAAGCACTGACCAGCGGCGTGACCACCATGATGGGCGGCGGCACCGGCCCCGCCACCGGCACCTTTGCCACCACCTGCACGCCTGGGCCGCACAACATCGAACGCATGCTGCAAGCGGCAGATGCATTCCCCATGAACCTGGGCTTTTTTGGCAAGGGCAACGCCAGCTTGCCAGCCGCCTTGCACGAGCAAATCAACGCGGGCGTGATCGGGCTGAAGCTGCACGAAGACTGGGGCAGCACCCCATCGGCCATCAGCAATTGCCTGGATGTGGCCGACGAGACGGACATCCAGGTGGCGCTGCATTCGGACACGCTCAATGAATCGGGTTTTGTGGAGAACACCATCGCGGCGGCCCGGGGCCGTGGGTTGTGTGCCTTTCATACCGAAGGCGCAGGCGGCGGCCACGCGCCCGACATTTTGAAGGTGGTGGGCCAAGCGAATTTCTTGCCCAGCTCGACCAACCCGACCATGCCCTACACCCACAACACGCTCGACGAGCATGTGGACATGCTGATGGTCTGCCACCACCTGGATGCCAGCATCGCCGAAGACCTGGCTTTTGCCGAAAGCCGCATCCGAAAAGAAACCATTGCGGCCGAAGACATCCTGCACGATCTGGGCGCCATCAGCATGATGAGCAGTGACAGCCAAGCCATGGGGCGGGTGGGTGAAGTCATCATCCGCACCTGGCAGACCGCACACAAGATGAAGCAGCAGCGCGGCAGCCTGCCCGGCGACACCGAGCGCCACGACAACACCCGCGTCAAGCGCTACATCGCCAAGTACACGATCAACCCGGCCATTGCGCACGGCATCAGCCACGATGTGGGCAGCATCGAAGTGGGCAAATGGGCCGACCTGGTGATCTGGAAACCGGCCTTCTTTGGCGTGAAGCCCTCCTTGGTGCTCAAGGGCGGCTTCATCGCCCTGGCGGCCATGGGCGACCCCAATGCCTCCATCCCCACGCCGCAGCCGGTGCACTACCGCCCCATGTTTGGCAGCTATGGCGGGGCGCTCACGCGCAATGCGCTGACCTTTGTGTCTAATGCAGGCGTGCAAGCCGGTATTGGTGAGCGTTTTGGCCTGCAAAAAACACTGTCTGTGGCACACAACATCCGGGGCGTGCGCAAACAACACATGGTCCACAATGCCTACCTGCCCCATATGGAGGTGGACCCCCAAACCTACGCGGTACGGGCCGACGGCCAGCTGCTGGTGTGTGAAGCCGCCACCAGCCTACCGATGACACAACGCTACTTTTTGTTCTGATGATCCTCTGCTCCAAACTCATGCCCCAAGGCCGTGGCCTGGCCCGCGTGCTGGTGCAACGCGCCAGCACCATCACCCTCGACTGGGACACCCGCCAAAAAAGTCGCTTTGATGCGACCGACAGCGCGGGGCGAGCCTTGGGCGTGTTTTTGCCCCGTGGCGCCGTGGTGCGCGGTGGTGATGTGCTGGTGGCCGAAGACGGCTCGCTGGTGCGGGTGTTGGCCGCGTCGCAAGACGTGCTGCGCATTACCGCGTGCACTGAACACGGATCGCCCTTTGACCTGACCCGCGCCGCCTACCACTTGGGCAACCGCCATGTGCCGATTGAGCTGCAGCCCGACCACCTCAAGATCGAACCCGACCATGTGCTGGCCGACATGCTGCGGGCCATGCACATGACGGTGGTGGCGGTGTCTGAGCCTTTTGAGCCTGAGAGTGGCGCTTATGGCGACCACGGTGGGCATTCTCTTGGCGGGCATGGACATGGTCACGACCACGCGCATGCAGACCACGCTGAACCGCATGTACACGGCCCCGACTGCAAGCATGCGCACTGACACCGCGCCATCGGGCTTGTTGCAACTGATCTGGCTCGCATCACCCGCTCTGCCGATTGGCGGCTTTTCTTATTCCGAAGGTCTAGAAGCCGCCATCGAACAGGGCCTTGTGCACAACGAAGCCAGCGCCACCGAATGGGTGGAGGACCAGCTGCACCTGACGCAGTCGCGCGGCGACATGGCGGTGCTGGCGCAAGCCATTCCCGCCTGGCAGCGCGGCGACACCGCCCGCCTGCAAGCGCTCAACGACTGGGTCATGGCCACCCGAGAAACTGCCGAGATGCGTCTGCAAACCGAGCAAATGGGCCGCTCCCTGCTCGACTGGCTGCGCAACCTGCAACAAGCCAGCGACGCGCAGCTGAGCGTGTGTGCGCGTCTGCCCGTGACCTACCCTCTGGCCATGTCGCTGGCTTTGTCTTTGGCACACACACCGCTGGACCAAGCCCTGCAGGCTTATGCCTTTGGCTGGGCTGAAAACATGACCCAAGCCGCGCTCAAAGCCGTGCCCCTGGGCCAAAGTGCGGGCCAACGCATGTTGGCGCGGCTGGCCCGCGAAATCCCTTTGGCCGTGCAAACGGCCATGACCCTGCAAGACGAAGAACGCCAAGCCTTCAGCCCCATGCTGGCCATCTTGTCGTCACGCCACGAAACCCAATACTCCCGAATTTTCCGATCATGAACACCTCGACTGCACTGCACCACATCCCTAATCGCAGCAAAAAGCTGCCCCCCCTGCGTGTGGGCATTGGCGGGCCGGTTGGCTCTGGCAAAACCACGCTGCTGGAGATGCTGTGCAAAAACATGCGCGAGCGCTGGGACCTGATCGCCATCACCAACGACATCTACACCAAAGAAGACCAGCGCTTGCTCACGGTGAGCGGTGCCCTGCCCGCCGAGCGCATCATGGGCGTGGAAACGGGCGGCTGCCCGCACACCGCCATTCGCGAAGACGCGTCCATCAACCTCGAAGCGATTGACCGCATGTTGGAGAAGTTCCCCAACGCGGATGTGGTCTTCATCGAAAGCGGCGGCGACAACCTGGCCGCCACCTTCAGCCCCGAATTGAGCGACCTGACCATTTATGTGATCGACGTGGCCGCTGGCGAAAAAATCCCCCGCAAAGGCGGCCCCGGCATCACCAAGAGCGATTTGTTCGTCATCAACAAAACCGATCTGGCCCCGCATGTGGGCGCTGACCTGCAAGTGATGCGTGACGACACCCAGCGCATGCGCCCCAATCCCGAAACCCGCCCTTGGGTCATGACCAACCTCAAAACCCTGGTTGGCCTCGCTGAGGTGGTGGCCTTCATCGAAAAGCGCGGGATGCTCGGCCAAGCTTGAACGACTGTTTTAGTCGTTACAATTCACCCCCAAGGAAGCGTGGCAGAGTGGTCGATTGCACCGGTCTTGAAAACCGGCGACTCGAAAGGGTCCGTGAGTTCGAATCTCACCGCTTCCGCCAAAAAGTCAAGTAAATCAACGCCCTTCAACGGGACAATGTGGCAATCCCCACATTATTCCCCACATGGCTCAACAGCAAAGCTGCATTGAAGTGACAAACCGCACTCTCTCTGCATACAAGCGACGTCCAACGCCGACCCGGTCTCAGTATGAGCCAACCCGATGGCACCAGAGGGTGAGGAAATTAGGGCGCCGCGGCCCCCACCGTACCCCCACCCCCCAACTTCTAGTTGGGTCCCTCCAGCTATAACTTGCACCATGTTCTGCACGAACGCCGAGCATTTTTGAATAACTGCGGTCGTATCAAGATTTCGAATCCTCCTCAGCCCCAAAGAAAACGAACAACGTCAGCTAAATCTGAAGGTCCAGCTCAAAACACGCGGTCTGAGTTTTACGAATGGCATTGGCCAACACCCCAGCAACGATTGGCCGGGAGAGCCCAGCGTCTTGATCCTGAATCTCAACCGCGAAAGCGCCAAAGTACTGGCTGCGCAATATGAACAGAACGCTTTTGTTTGGGCGGGTGAAACGGGGGTGCCGGAGTTGGTGCAGCCCTAACAAATTACCTTTTGCATAAGGCTGGTTAAAAAAGCCCGGAGTGATTGACGGTCATGGTCACTTTCACAAGTCAAAAACCACGACTTCCGCTGGTGCTCCAAAAAGTATAGGCAGCATCGACGTGCCAACGCCCCTTGAGACAATGAGTGGCAACAAGGTACATCGTAGAAGCCCGCTACAAATCGCCCACTGGTGTGTTGGGTCCTATCCGACCAAGGCCAACTGCCATCCATGCGTGCGACCTGCCAAGTACAGGCTAAACCGCTGCTTGGTCACAGCTCCGCGACGCTGATATCGGCCAACACACCATCAAAGATGTCGCGGGCATCCTCGGCCGTGACTTGCAAAGAATTGCGGCCGCGCACGTTGAAGGCCCACTCGTCTTGCGAGAACTCGCCATCCACAGAAAAGCCCTGCCCTTGGACCGGCAAGGCCTCGCCAACTTGAATCTGCAGCCAGGTACTTGCAGGCACTTCAATCGAATGAATGTCATAGCCGTAATTCACAGTCAGGCGAACACGCCCGTTTTGATGTTTGATCATGTAGTGATTTTCGTGGTGTCTGAAAAATGCCAACGGCTTTAAGTCAAGCGTTTACAACGTAAATGACGCAGCGGTTAGTTGAGTATTGACTATCACTACTCATTCCCCTTTTTCAAAATTTCAGCGGCATAGATAGCGGCCACTCTTTTGCCAAATGATTTGGATTCAATATGCTTGGCACTTTCAACGAGATTTTCATGAAGAAGAATTTGATAATGTCGAAATACTTCGGAGGTCAGGCTGACGGCTTTTTGATCTTTACCAACAAGCATCAACACCGTTCAGAGGTGGAAGTTGTCTGATATTTAGGCTAGTTCCAGATGCCAGCGGCGCGCGCTGCTGCGACCACCGCGCGCATGTGCTTGTTCGTGTGCACGGCGTCCATCACCGCTTTCGCTGGAGCGGCGAGCTTGCCGCCCTCACTCAAGACGTCACTGTACGGATCAATGAGCAGCACAGCGGTGTGGACTGCTGAATAGTCGGGGGCGGTCATGAAAGGCCCCCTCAGGTTTCGGTTTACAAGTGGGAGACGGATGCCAGCGCCGGCAAAGACATCGCTTCGTTTTCTCGCTCAGACAGGCCATTCA
>JANQXJ010000069.1 GCA_030729445.1 Limnohabitans sp.
TTGGAGATCTTGACCTCTTCGCCGCCGCGCATCACGCGCACCATGGTGTGCAGCACGTAGTCGGGGTAACCCTCGGGGATGCCGACATTGGCCGCTTGCAAACCAGCACGCACGCGGGCAATCGTGCCGTGGTGGTCGGTGCCTTGAATGTTGACCACGCGGGTGAAGCCGCGCTCCCACTTGGCGATGTGGTACGCCACATCGGGCACAAAGTAGGTGTAGGTGCCGTCGCCCTTGCGCATGACGCGGTCTTTGTCGTCACCGTAGTCGGTGGACTTGAGCCACAGGGCGCCGTCTTGCTCGTAGGTCTTGCCTGCGTCTTTGAGCTTTTGCACAGCGGCATCGACCTTGCCGCTGGTGTAGAGGCTCGACTCCAGGTAGTAATTGTCAAAGCGCACGTCAAAGGCTTTGAGGTCCAGGTCTTGTTCGCGGCGCAAATAGGCTACGGCAAATTCGCGCATGCCGTCCACATCGTTCACATCGCCGCTGGCGGTGCAGCTGCGGTCGTCGGACTGAACGGTTTTGCCCGCCAGAAAATCGTTGGCGATGTCCTGGATGTAGTCGCCGTTGTAAAAAGCTTTGCTTTCGGGGTTGTCCGGGTCGGTGGGCCAAGTGGCATCGCCGGGCTTGATCCCAAGTGAGCGCATGTGCGTGCTCTTGGCTAAGGTGCCGATCTGCACGCCAGCGTCGTTGTAATAAAACTCGCGGTAGACCTGCTGGCCTTGGGTGGCCAGCAAGTTGCAGATGGCGTCGCCCAAAGCCGCTTGGCGGCCGTGGCCCACATGCAAGGGGCCTGTGGGGTTGGCAGACACAAACTCGACCAGCACCTTGTTGGGCTGGGCGGGCTGCTCGCCAAAGCATTCAGCCGCTTGCAACACTTCGTGAACGACGGCTTGTTTGGCAGCGTCTTTCAATCGGATGTTGATGAAGCCGGGCCCGGCGATCTCGATGGCGTCGACCCAGCGCTCGAAAGCGGGGGTGGCCAGTAAGTTGCTGCGCAGGGTTTCGGACAGCTGCCGGGGGTTTTGTTTGAGGGCTTTGGCCAGCTGCATCGCAGCGGTGCAGGCCAGGTCGCCATGGGCGGCCACTTTGGGGGATTCGAAGGCCGCACGCGCACCCGCGCCGGTTTGGAGTTTTTCAAGCTCTGCGGCCAGGGCCGTGAGCAAATCTTGTTTGGCAGTGAGCATAAGCAGCGATTTTACGGGGCCGGGGCAACTTGGCGGAGTCGGGTCGATGCCATGAGCGCTTTTATGTACCGCTTTTACAGTTGGTCACAACTGCTGTCGCTCGGTGGTCACTTTGGCGCGTTAATCTAGGGCCAGCACAAACCTGTGCGGTGTCATTGTTTATTGAGTCATTTTTGGAAGTTCACACATGCGTCACATCCTCTCTATTGCGGCTTTGGGTTTTGCTTTGGTTTCTGGCGCGGCTTTCGCGGCCGACCCTGCTAAGCCTGCTGCAGCAGCGACCGCCGCTGCCTCTGCCGCATCGGCCCCTGCAGCAGAGAAATCAGCCCAACAAAACAAAATGGCCACATGCAACAAGGAAGCCGAAGGCAAAAAAGGCGATGAGCGCAAAGCCTTCATGAAAGACTGCCTGAGTGCCAACAAGCAAAAAAAGCAGCAGAACAAAATGAAGACCTGCAACGCTGAAGCGGCGGGCAAAAAAGGTGACGAGCGCAAGGCCTTCATGTCAGAGTGCTTGAAGAAGTAAGCGCAGCGTTCAAGTTTCCCTCCACGTTGGGTGCGCCCGCTTTGGCGGGCGCATTCATTGGGGGCAAGCCAAATCTTGCCCGGTGGCGAGGCTGTATGGCCCCAATAAAGGCGGTTTTTCAGCCCTCCCCCGTTTGCCAGTAACCGGGTAGCGCGTAATGGTGTTTCAGGTGGTCGATCCACAAGCGCACACGCAGTGGCAAATGCTTGCGCTGCGAAAACACCACAAAAATTCCGTTCGGTGGCGCCGCAAAATCTTCCAGCACCGCCACCAATTGGCCTGAGCGGATTTCACCCTCCACTTCCCAAGTGCTGCGCCAAGCGATGCCGTAACCGGCCAAGCACCAGTCGTGCAGCACCTGTCCGTCTGAGCAGTCGAGCGGCCCGCCCGGGCGCAGGTGCACCACGTCCTGGCCTTGCGCGGGGTTGCGAAAGGCCCAGCCACGAGTCTGTGAAGCATCGCTCGACAAGGTCAGGCATTCGTGCTGCAACAAGTCCGAAGGCTGCAAGGGTGTGCCCCGCCGCGCCAGATAGTCCGGCGTGGCCACACACAGGCGGCGGTTGTCGGCCATGCGCACGCTCACCAGCGAGCTGTCCGGCAGGTCGCCCACACGCACGGCGCAGTCAAACCCTTCCGCGGCCAGGTCGACGACCCGGTCGCTCAGGTTCAGAGAAATCGTGACATCGGGGTGCAGTTCACGAAAACGTGGCACCAGTGGGGCGACATGTCGGCGGCCAAATCCGGCTGGGGCAGTGATGCGCAAATGGCCGCTGGCCTTGACGCCGCCCGCCGACACGCTGGCTTCGGCATTGGCCACATCCGAGAGCAGTCGCTGACAATCTTCCAGAAAAGCACTGCCTTCGTGCGTCAGGGTGATGCGCCGCGTGGTGCGCACCAGCAGCTTGACGCCCAAACTTTCTTCCAGCGCATCGAGCCTGCGGCCGATGATGGCCGGAGCCACGCCCTCAGCCCGGGCAGCAGCGGTGAGGCTGCCCTTGGTGGCAACCGAGACAAAGGTTTCGAAGGCTTTGAGCTTGTCCATGCGACCCGATTATGCGGGTTCAAGGTTGCAATGCGGTCATTGCGGTGCTTGATTGATGCGATGCGTTTAAGGGGTGGGCCAGCCCTTGGGAAGTCCTGCTTCTGGCGTCATGCCATACAAAGGCTCGCCGGGTAGTCCAGCTTTGAGCGGCTCGCGTGCGGCCATGAGCCGGGTCAGATCGATGCCGGTGTTCACGCCCATGGCTTCGAACATGAAGACCAAATCTTCGGTCACCACATTGCCTGAAGCGCCGGGGGCATAGGGGCAGCCGCCCAAGCCGCCCAGCGAACTGTCGAAGGTGCGCACGCCCGCCTCATAAGCGGCCAGGCAGTTGGCCAGGCCCAGGCCTCGGGTGTTGTGCATGTGGGCCGCGCCCGTCAAGGCGCCCACTTCGCTGAACAGCGCTTTGAACAAGCGCGAGACCTGAGCCGGGTTGCCCATGCCGGTGGTATCTGACAGGCCGATTTCGTCCACCCCCGCCTGAGCCAGTTGAGCCGCCAGCCGCAGCACATCGCCTTCGGGCACCAAGCCCTGCAAGGTGCAACCAAAGGCGGTGGACATGCCCACTTCGACGGGAACGCCCGGCGCGATCTCGTCGCGCAGGCGTACCACGGCTCTTACCTCGTCGACCATGGCTTCAGGCGTCTTGCGCACATTGGCCATGGAGTGCGCGGGGCTGGCCGACACGGGCAAGGTGAGTTTTTGCGCCCCGGCCTGGAGAGCCGCTTGGGCACCGCGTAAATTGGGCACCAATGCCATCACCCGCACGCCGCTGTGGCGCAGCGCGTGCTGCACCACCTGCGCGGCATCGGCCATTTGCGGCAAGAGTTGGGCGGGGACAAACGAGGCGACTTCAATCTCGCGCAAGCCAGCCGCTGCCAGCGCGTCGATCCAGCGCAGCTTGTCGGCGGTGGGCATGGTGGCCTTGACCGACTGCAGGCCATCACGCGGGCCGACTTCGCTGATCAGAACTTTAGGGCTGGGGAGACGTGTCATGCCTGAATTATTAATCCGAGACTGTTGTCATCAGTTGTGTCATCACGGACGCCATTGGTTTTTTAAGCCCCGATGCCATTGGTTTTGTTAACCCCGATGCCATTGGTTTTGTCATCCCGGACTTGATCCGGGATCCATGTTCTGCCAACGCCCGTCGTGAAAGTCCAAAAGATGGACCCCGGGTCAAGCCCGGGGTGACGGGCATTTCGCCAACAGTTTTGTCATCCCGGACTTGATCCGGGATCCATGTTTTGCCGCCCCCCCGTCGCGAAAGCCCAGAAGATGGACCCCGGGTCAAGCCCGGGGTGACAAATATGACCCGGGGTGACAAGTATGGCCCGGGGTGACAAATAGGGTCAAGGGGTGACAAATATGGCCAATGGGCAAATATGGTTGGCGCATCATTTGTGCATAAAAGTCATGGGTCTATGAAGATCGGGCGGGTTTATCGGCGTCTAAATTTAGAATAGAGTGTTTGATCCCTTGAGCCCCATGGCAGCTTGCCTGCTTTGAACAGAGGCCACACCCCATTTTTTTGACTTGACCCCAGAGGTTTTCATGACTGCACGCACCGCTATTCACAACCTGCAAGTGGCCAACCCGCTGCTGAGTTTCATCAATGACCAGATGCTGCCCGCCACCGGCGTGGATCAGGCCAAATTCTGGCAAGGCTTCAACGACATCGTGGCCGACTTGGCGCCGAAAAACATCGCCCTTTTGGCCGAGCGCGACCGCATCCAGACCGCCATGGACGAGTGGCACACCGCCAACCCCGGCCCCGTGGCCGAAGGCAAGGCCATGAAGGCTTACCGCAAATACCTGAGCCAGATCGGCTACTTGGTGCCCGAGCCTCGCAACGCGCAGGCCACCACCGCCAACGTGGACGCCGAACTGGCCAAGCTGGCAGGCCCCCAACTGGTGGTGCCAATCTTGAACGCACGCTACGCCCTGAACGCCGCCAACGCCCGTTGGGGTTCTTTGTACGACGCGCTGTACGGCACCGACGCCATCTCTGAGGCCGATGGCTGTGAAAAAGGCACGGGCTACAACCCCAAGCGCGGCGCCAAAGTCATCGACTACTGCCGCAACGTGCTCGACAGAACAGCACCGCTGAAGACTGGTTCGCATGTGGGCAGCAAGGGCTACGCTGTCAAAGCGGGCAAGTTGGTCGTGACCCTGGCCAACGGCAAGAACACAAGCTTGGCGAATGACAAGCAGTTCGTGGGCTACACCGGTGACGCCAAGGCCCCGGCTTCCGTGCTGTTCGTGCACAACGGCATCCACTTGGACCTGCAAATCAACAAGTCGACACCCATCGGCAAGACCGACCCGGCTGGCGTGTCCGACCTGATCGCTGAAAGCGCTTTGTCCACCATTCTTGACTTGGAAGACTCGGTCGCCGCTGTGGACGCCGACGACAAAGTGCTGGCCTATGCCAACTGGCTGGGCATTTTGCAAGGCACTCTGAGCGAAGAAGTGCAAAAGGGCGGCAAGACTTTCACCCGCACCATGAACGGTGACCGTGAATACACCAAACCCGCTGGCAAAGGCACCGTCAAACTGCACGGCCGCTCGCTCATGTTTGTGCGCAACGTCGGTCATCTGATGACCAACCCCGCTATCCTTTACAAAGGCGCAGACGGCAAAAACCACGAGATCCCTGAAGGCATCTTGGACGCCATGGTCACCGTGACCTGCGCCTTGGTGGACTTGCAGAAAAAATCCTCGCACCCCCTGCGCAATAGCCGCACGGGCAGCGTCTACATCGTCAAGCCCAAGATGCACGGCCCCGCCGAAGTCGCGTTTGCCGACGAGCTGTTTGGCCGCGTCGAAAAAGTCATCGGCATGAAGCCTTCCACCGTCAAGCTGGGCATCATGGACGAAGAGCGCCGCACCAGCGCCAACCTCAAGGCCTGCATTGCTGCCGCCAAGAGCCGCGTGGCCTTCATCAACACGGGCTTTTTGGACCGCACTGGCGACGAGATGCACACCTGCATGTTGGCTGGCCCCGTCATGCGCAAGGGCGACATCAAAAACAGCACTTGGCTGGGCGCGTACGAGAAGAACAACGTCAACGTGGGCCTGGCTTGCGGCCTGCGCGGTCGCGCCCAGATCGGCAAAGGCATGTGGGCCATGCCCGACCTGATGGCCGACATGTTGAAAGCCAAGATTGGCCACCCCATGGCCGGTGCCAACACCGCTTGGGTGCCCAGCCCCACCGCCGCCACGCTGCACGCCATGCATTACCACCAGGTGGACGTGCCTGCACTGCAAAAGCAGATGGAAAAGGCGGTTGCCAAGCAAGACCCCAAAGAACTGCGCGAAACCACCCTCAATGCTTTGTTGCAGTTCCCCGTGGTCGCCAAAGACGCAGCCAACTGGTCGGCTGAAGACAAGCAAAAAGAACTCGACAACAACGCCCAAGGCATCTTGGGTTATGTGGTGCGCTGGGTCGACCAAGGCGTGGGCTGCTCCAAGGTGCCCGACATCAACGGCGTGGGCCTGATGGAAGACCGCGCCACGCTGCGCATCAGCAGCCAGCACATGGCCAACTGGATGCAGCACGGCGTGGTGACCGAAAAGCAAGTCAAGCAAACCATGGAGCGCATGGCCGCTGTGGTGGACGCGCAAAACGCGGGCGACGCGGCGTACCAGCCCATGGCCGGTAACTTTGCCAAGTCGGCGGCCTACAAAGCCGCTTGTGACTTGGTCTTCAAAGGCAAGGCGCAGCCCAGCGGCTACACCGAGCCTTTGCTGCACGCTTGGCGTTTGAAGGTCAAGGCGGCCTGATTTTGGGTTGCTCTGGTACTTGAAAAAACGGCTCCTTCGGGAGCCGTTTTGCTGTGGGTCATGCGTTGCGGTACCGGGCATGCCTGAAAATAGGGGTTTTCAGGAGGGCGCGATGCGCTGGATAGA
>JANQXJ010000070.1:0-5977 GCA_030729445.1 Limnohabitans sp.
AAGAGTTCCCCGCCTATGACGGTCGTGTGATCCAAGGCATTGGCTTGGCTTACGCCACCTCCAACCGTGGTGCTTGCCACCTGCGCGGCTACACCATCGCCTCTGAAGTGCTGGGCATCCCGGTCAAGACCGAGCCCACCGAGCACGAAGGCAAGCCCGAGTTGGTCAAGGCCTTCCAGGACGCGACAGCCGCCTTTGACTCGGCCGGTATTTGCGTGTTCACCAGCTTTGCTTGGACCTTGGCTGACGTGGCCCCTCAGGTGCAAGCCGCTTGTGGTGAAGAGTTCACCATGGAGCACTTGAACCACATCGGCGAGCGCATCTGGAACATGGAGCGCGATTTCAACAACGCCGCTGGCTTCACCAAAGCCGACGACAACCTGCCCAAACGCCTGATGACCGAAGCCGCCAAAACCGGCCCCGGCAAAGGCATGGTCAGCAAGTTGGACGAAATGTTGCCCAAGTACTACGACGCCCGCGGCTGGGATGGCGAAGGCCGTCCGACATCGGCCACCCGGGAACGTCTGGGTTTGTGACCTTGCCCCTGTAGGAGCGAGCACCTGCTCGTGAAGCCTTCACCGTAGGGGTGCGCTTCTACAGGAATCCAAGCGGCCTGCGGGCCGCTACCTGTTTCTGGAGTCCGATTCATGACCCACCACGTCATCTTGGGCGCAGGCCCTGCCGGTGTCATCGCCGCAGAGACCCTGCGCAAACACGCCCCCGCCGACACCATCACCTTGGTGGGTGACGAGCCCGATGCGCCGTATTCGCGCATGGCCATTCCTTATCTGTTGATTGGCAACATCGAAGAGCAGGGCACCTACCTGCGCAAGAGCGCCACCCACTTTGACGATTTGCGCATCACCCAGGTCAAGGCCAAGGTGACGCGTGTGGATGCGGCAGGCAAAACCGTGCATCTGGATAACGGCCAATCGATGGCTTTTGACAAGTTGTTGATCGCCACCGGTTCGCACCCGGTGCGCCCACCGATTGCGGGCATGGACTTGCCCGGCGTGCACCCGTGCTGGACGCTGGAAGACGCCCGCGCTATTCAGGCGCTGGCCAAGCCTGGGGCTCGTGTGCTGCAAATGGGCGCAGGCTTCATTGGCTGCATCATCATGGAAGCGCTGGCGGCGCGTGGCGTCAAGCTGAGCGTGGTGGAAATGGGTGACCGCATGGTGCCCCGCATGATGGGCCCGGTGGCGGGCGGCATGATCCGCGACTGGTGCGAAGCCAAAGGCGTGCAGGTGTTCACCGGCACCAAGGTCGAGGCCATCAGTCAAGGTGCAGAAAAAGGCTTGCTTGGCAAGTTGGCTTCCGCGGTGGGCTTGGGCTCTGACGAGGCCAGCGGAGCGCTGCAAGTGCGCCTTTCTAACGGCCAAACCGTCGAGGCCGATCTGGTCATCAGCGCCACGGGCGTGCGCCCGGCCATTGGTTTTTTGAAGGACAGCGGCATCACCTGCCTGCAAGGCGTGTTGACCGACCAGCACCTGCAAACCAATGTGCCCGGCATTTATGCCGCAGGCGACTGCGCCGAAGCTTTTGACATGGTCAGCGGCAAAACGATTGTGAGTGCCATCCAGCCCAACGCCGCCGAGCAGGCCCGCGTGGCCGCGCTCAACATGTTGGGCCAAAAGACCGAGCTCAAAGGCGTCACACAAATCAACGTGCTCGACACCCTGGGTTTGATCTCCACCAGTTTTGGCAACTGGGAAGGCGTGGCCGATGGCCAGTCGGCCGTGTTGACCGACAAGGCCGCAGGTCGTCACCTGAGCCTGCAGTTCAAGGACGATGTGATGATTGGTTGCAACAGCGTGGGCTGGACTGAGCATGTGGGCGTGATGCGTGGCCTGGTCGAAGGCCAGGTGCAGTTGGGCGACTGGAAAGACCGCCTGATGCACGACCCGACCAAGCTGGTGGACGCTTACCTTGATTGCGCACAGGGCCAAGGGCGATGGAGCGGTGCGCAAGACGCACGCCGCCGCTGAAGCGACAATCTGCGCATGAACATCACTTTCAAACTGTTTGCCACGCTGACCGATTACTTGCCCCCCGAAGCCCGGCGCAGCAACCAGGTCACGCTGGATGTGGCGCAGGAATCCAGCATCAGCCAGATCATCGAGCCCTTTGGCATGCCCCCGAAGCTCGTGCATCTGGTGCTGGTGAATGGCAAATACATCAAACCCGAAGACCGAGGCACCACCACCTTGGTCGAAGGCGATGTGCTGGCGATTTGGCCCCCAGTGGCCGGTGGTTGAACTCAGCGTAAGCGGAAACCCGACCCATGCAGTCCTACTACCCCGAGCGCTTCGAGCGCGACATGGGCACCACCGAAGGAGAATGGCTGACCGCCTTGCCCCGCGCTCTGGGCGAGCACGCCTTTGAGCTGGGTACAGGCCAAGCACGCGTGCTCATCGGTGAAGGCCACCTGCTGCTGCAATGGCGCATCCTGCCCCCGCGTGTGATCGCACTGCTGCGCTTGCAGCGGCTGGCCGTGTCTTTTGTGTTTGTGGGCGTGGAAGAAGATGCGCGTCAGCGCTTCATGAAGCGCTTTGATTTGACGATGCAGCGAGGTGGTGGGTAGAGAATCACCGCCCCCAGAACATCGCCACCGACTTGAGACCCAGCAAGGTCAGTGCAAGCGAGCCGAACAAGTGAACACCGGAGGTGCCTGCCGCCAAGGCGTAGCGGCCTTGTTGCAGCATGGCGACCACTTCGGCCGAGAAGCTGGAGAAAGTGGTCAGGGCGCCTAAAAAGCCGGTGACCAGGGCCAGTCGCCAGACCGGATCCAGGTCGGGCAGTTGCTGGAACACGCCCACACACACGCCCACCAGATAACCACCAATCAGATTGGCTGCCAGTGTCCCCAAAGGCATCAGACCGGCACTGGCGGGGTTGAGCCACAAGCCCAGCTGCCAGCGCGACAGCGCCCCCACACAAGCGCCTATGCAAATCGCAATCACCGTGAGCATGGGGTGGTTCCTTTGGGCTGTGGATGAACGGTTTTAAAACGGTGGGTCTTCTTCGTCCGCTGCGGCAGCGCCCGTGTTGACGGTTGAATTGTGCACGGTGCGTGTGGTGCTCGGCACCGGGTCGGCAGCCGCCACACCCAGTTCCATTTCGCCACCCAAGGCGTCAATCAGGCTGTCGATCAGCGGCCCGAGCAAACCGGTGGACAAGGCCACGTCGGCGTCAAAGCGGTCTTCGTTTTTGTCGGTGCCCGATTCGTCCATCACGCCGTCAAGGTACTGCACTTTTTTCAGCTGCAGGGTATCGGTCAGCACAAAGGCCACACGCCCGTCCCAGCTCAGCGCCAGCTGGGTGGGCAGCTTGCCTTCGAGCACATGCTTGCGCACATCGTCGTTGGCCAGGTGGTGGCGGGTAAAGCGCACGCTGGCGGCGTCTTCGCCAGTGGACTTGAGCACGGTTTCGCGCTCCACCGTGAGGTCGGCTGGCCATTCGTCCGGGGTTGGGGCCAAAAGCCATTGCGTCATCGCCGCTTGGGGTGAGGTGACGGTCTGGATCAGCGACACCGACAGGCCACCCATCACGTTCATCAGCGCCGACATGACTTCGTCGGCCTTGCCTTGGCTGCCTGCATTCAGCACCAAGCGGCGGTTTTCCAAGTCCATCCACACCAGCACGGTGGATTGACGGGCAAAGGCTTGTGGCAGCAGCGACAGCAGCACGTCGTCCATCAGGTCGCGCTTTTCTTTTTTGCCAGGTTTGCGTCCGGTGGCCGCCTCGATTTCGGCGATGCGTTCGTCTGCCTTGCGCCGCACCACATTGCCCGGCACCGCCTTGGACTCGATCATGAGTTTCAGGATCCACTGCCCGGCCACGGACTCAACCAAGGGGCCGTGGGCCTCGCCACGCGGCGGCACCCAGCCGATCGACTTGTCCTGGCTCGCGCCACATTCCACAAACTGTACCGGCTCGAGAGCCGCCTGCACATCGGCCAGAGTGGGCGAAAAGCCCTCACCGATGCGGTAAACCATCACATTTTTGAACACAGCAATCCTCTAAGACTTCGGCGCAAGCATCGGCCGAACAAGGGGCTATCTTAGAGGATCAGGTGGGGTGAATTGGGTTGGATGCAGTGACAGCTTCATCACATGCGTGAGGGCAGCCAGGTGGCCAAACCCGGAAACCACCACAACAATGCCAAAGCCAGGCCCATGAGCAAAAAGTAGGGCAGGCAGACGCGAGCGATCCAGGTGATCTGTCGCTCGGTCATGCTTTGCAGCACAAACAGGTTGAAGCCCACTGGTGGGGTGATTTGCGCCATTTCGACCACGATGACCACGAAGACGCCAAACCACAGCAGGTCAATCCCGGCCGCAGTCACGGTGGGCAAGATCACGCCCATGGTCAGCACGATCATGGAAATCCCATCGAGAAAGCAGCCCAGCAACATGTAAAACAACGCTAAAGCCACGATCAGCACCGCAGGCGAGAGTTGCAGGGCCGTCACGTATTCGGCCAGATGCCGGGGCAAACCGATGTAACCCATGGACAAGGTCAGGAAAGCAGCACCCGTCAGGATCAGCGCGATCATGCAGTAAAGCCGGGTCGCCCCCATCAGCGCATCACGGAAAGTGGCCCAGTTGAGCGAGCCTTGAGCCGCCGACAGCAGCAAAGCCCCCACCACGCCCACGGCCGCAGCTTCGGTGGCGGTGGCAATACCCGTGTAAATCGTGCCAATGACCCCGCCGATCAGCAAGACCACGGGGATCAGATGTCGCGACTCGCTCAGTTTCTCCCGCAGGCTCATGCGTTCGTCGGAGCTTGGCACTTGGTCGGGGTGGCGCAAGGCCCAAACCATCAAGTAGCCACTGAACAGGGCGGCCAGCAGCAGGCCCGGAATCACGCCTGCCACAAAGAGTTTGGCAATCGATACCTCAGCCGCCACGCCGTACACGATCATGATGATGGAGGGGGGAATGAGCAGACCCAAAGTGCTGGCACCGCCCAGTGAACCGATGATCTTGCCGGCTGGATAGCCGCGTTGTGTCAGTTCGGGAATGCTCATCTTGCCAATGGTGGCGCAGGTGGCTGCTGACGAGCCAGAGACCGCCGCGAAGATGGTGCTGCCCAAAATGTTGGTGTGCAGCAAACGACCGGGCAGGGCATTGACCCAAGGTGCCAGGCCGCGGAACATGCTTTCTGAGAGCTTGGTCCGGAAAAGGATCTCGCCCATCCAGACAAACAAGGGCAACGCCGTCAGGGTCCAGCTGCTGGCCGAGCCCCAAATGGTCAAGGCCATGGCATCACCCGCCGAGCGGGTGGAGAAAAGCTCCATGCCGATCCAGGCGACGCCCGCCAAGGTCAGGCCGATCCAGACACCGCTGCCCAACAGGGCAAACAGCGACACGATGAGCAGCGAGGTGATCAGCCAATCATTCATGACCCGCCTCCTGGCCGTGGGCGCGTTGGCCACGCCACTCCAGCCACCATTCGTCCAGAAAAGCCAGCGACAACACCATGCTGCCCAGCCCCATCAAAATTTGAGGAATCCACAGCGGTGTGGCATCGCTGCCCGTTGAAATGTCGTGAAACACATGCGATTGCCATGCCAGTCGCCAAGCAAAATAACTCAGCAGCAAGGACAGCACCGACGCCACTGTCAGCGCCCAAAGTTCCAGTCGGTGCCGTGCCACGCCCTTGAGGCGGCCCAAAATCAGCGTGACCCGAATGTGCTCGCCGCGTTTGAGCGTGTGCGCCAAGGCCATGAAGCCCGCCCCCGCCATGGCATAACCGGCATATGCATCGGTGCCAGGCACATGGAAGTGCAGCAAACGGCTCACGATGGACAGCAAGACCATCAGCAGCACACCGATCATGAGCAAAGCTGCCAGCCAGGCCGAGGCCTCGTAGACGGCGTTCAGGGTTTTTCGCATCTGGAAAATTCCGAGTCAAAGAAAAACCCCTGGTGCGCGCAGTGAGCACCAGGGGGCTGGGTGGGCTTACTTACGGA
>JANQXJ010000070.1:5987-6647 GCA_030729445.1 Limnohabitans sp.
GAAAAAACCCCTGGTGCGCACTCCGCGCACCAGGGGGGGCTGGGTGGGCTTATTTACGGAAAGCGTCCAGCATGGCCTGCCCTTCGGGGCCGGCTTTGGCCAGCCATTCTTTGACCATGGTTGCGCCCACTTTTTGCATGTCTGCCTTCAGTTGGGCAGACGGTGCCTGAATGGTCATGCCATTGGCCTTGAGCACGGCCATGGTGTCGGTGTTGACCTTGCGCGAAGCAGCCCATCCCCGAGTCTCGGCCTCAGCCGCGGCTTTGACCACGGCTTCCTGGGTGGATTTGTCGAGCGCGTCAAAGGCCTTCTTGTTGACGATGATGGCGTTTTTGGGCAGCCAAGCTTGCACGTCGTAGTAGTACTTCAGGTGCTCGTACAGTTTGCTGTCCACGCCCGTGGCGCCAGAAGTCATGTTGGCTTCAACCACGCCAGTGGCCAAGGCCTGCGAGAGCTCAGCCGCTTGCACTGTGACGGGTTGCGCGCCCACCAGTTCGGCAATGCGCGATGTGGAGGGGCTGTAGGCGCGCCATTTGCTGCCCTTGAGGTCGGCGGCACTTTGGATGGGCTTCTTGCTGTAAATGCCCTGAGGCGGCCAGGCCACTGCGTACAGCAGCTTCATGCCTTGCTCTGAAAGCTTCTTCTCCAGAATGGGGCGCT
>JANQXJ010000071.1 GCA_030729445.1 Limnohabitans sp.
GGTAGTGGCGCAGGGCCACGTCGCCCTGGCGGGTCAGGGCGTGTTCGAGCGTGGGGGCGGTCACGTTGGGGTTGCCGTCGCGGTCGCCGCCAATCCACTGGCCCATGCGCAAAAAGCTGGCAATGGGCTGGCCGGGCAGCGCTTGTTCCAGCTCGGCGTAGAGCTTGGGGATTTCGCGCAAAAACGTGGCCTCGTAATAGCTCAGCGCGTTTTCGATCTCGTCGGCCACGGTGAGTTTGGTAAAGCGCAGCAGGCGGGTTTGCCACAACTGCATCACGCGGGCACGCATTTGCAGCTCATTGGCGGCCAGTTCTTTGGGTGTGAGCGCGTCTTTGGTGGCGTTCACAGCAGCAGCGCGTGCCTTGATGGCGTCGCGCTCGGTCAGCAGATGGGCAATGTCGCGCTCGGCGTCCAGAATGCTTTTGCGCTGCACTTCGGTGGGGTGGGCGGTGAGCACGGGCGAGACGAAGCTGGTGGCCAGCATGTCCGAGATGCTTTGGGGGGTAATGCCCGCCCAGCGCAGGCGTTGCAGCGCCACGTCGATACTGCCTTCTTGGGTGTGGCCTGCCCGCTCGTGGATGGCGCGACGGCGGATGTGGTGGCGATCTTCGGCCAAGTTGGCCAGGTGGCTGAAGTAGGTGAAGGCGCGGATCACGCTCACGGCGCGTTCGCCGCTCAGGCTTTTGAGCAGCTTTTTCAGTGCCTTGTCGGCTTCGTGGTCGGCATCGCGCCTGAAAGCTACCGAAAGCTTGCGGATTTGCTCGACCAACTCGTAAGCCTCGGGCCCTTCTTGCATCCTGATCACATCGCCCAGAATGCGGCCGAGCAGGCGGATATCCTCGACCAGGGGGCGTTCGCTGTCGCGTTTTTCGCGAGGGCTACTCACGGTGCTGGTGGAGGGCAAAGCAGTGACTGGGGTGGCCTGTTTCATCGTTGAATCTGGATTGAGGTGGTGAAATACGTGGGTGCGGGTGGTGGCCAGAGGTGTTCGCAAAGTGTCAATTGACCTTGACGCCATGCTAGCATCGACATGAGCGACAAAATTACCATTTGATTTCAAATTGATGGGGTCAAATTTTTGAGGAACCTTGCTGTGACCGAGTCCACCCTGCCCGCCATCGTCATTGCCACCCGTGAGAGCCGTTTGGCGTTGTGGCAAGCCGAACATGTCAAATCGCTGCTCGAGGGGCTTGGCTGCACGGTCAAGTTGCTGGGCATGACGACCCAGGGCGACCAGATTCTGGACCGCAGCCTGTCCAAGGTGGGCGGCAAGGGCTTGTTTGTCAAAGAGTTGGAGGTCGCGCTGCAAGAGGGCCATGCCGACATCGCGGTGCATTCGCTCAAGGATGTGCCGATGGACATGCCCGAAGGCTTCGAACTCGCCTGTGTGATGGAGCGCGAAGACCCCCGCGACGCTTGGGTGTCGTCGCAATACGCCCGCCTGGAAGACTTGCCGCCAGGCGCGGTGGTGGGCACATCGAGCCTGCGCCGCACGGTGCTGCTGCGGGCGCTGCGCCCCGATTTGAAAATCGAGCCCCTGCGCGGCAACTTGGACACACGGCTGCGCAAACTCGACGAAGGCCAGTATGCGGGCATTGTGCTGGCGGCGGCGGGCCTCAAGCGCCTGGAGATGAGCGAGCGGATTCGCCACATTTTTGAAACCGATCAAATGTTGCCCGCCGCAGGGCAGGGCGCTTTGGGCATTGAAATTCGCAGCGACCGGGCCGATTTGCGCGCCTTGCTGGCGCAGCTGGCCGATGCGCCCTCGTGGCGGCGCGTGGCGGCCGAGCGTGCGGTGAGCCGCGCCATGGGCGGCAGCTGCTCCATGCCTTTGGCTGCGCACGCCACCATCGAGGGTGGTGTGCTCAAGCTGCAAGCGGCTTGGGGCGACCCGGAAGGCAGCACCACCTTGGTCACGGCCGACGCACACGCCAGCACCGATGGCCTGCAGGCCGCCGAGGCGCTGGGCCTGAGCGTGGCGCAAGCTTTGCGCGACGGCGGAGCGCATTGAGGTCTGGCGCTGACATGGCGCTGGCGTCTGACACTTCTGTTTGCGCTGCCCCTTGGCGGGTGATCGTCACCCGGCCCGGGCGTGAGGCCCAAGCTTGGGCCGATGCTTTGTTGTCACGCGGTGTACCGTGTGAGACCTTGCCACTTGTTGAGATTTCCGCTTTGCCAGACCCCAAGGATTTGGCGCAGGCGTGGCGGGATGTCCCTCGGCATTTGGCGCAGATGTTTGTGAGTGCCAATGCCGTGCGTTTTTTCATGGCAGCCCGACCTGCAAACCAGCCGATGCCCAGCTGCCGCGCTTGGTCAACCGGCCCGGGCACCCGTGCCGCTTTGCTGGCGACTGGCTGGCCAGCGGACCTGATTGACTCGCCGGATCAAGACTCGCCCCAGTTTGATTCGGAAGCCCTGTGGGACTTGGTGGCGCAGCGGGTAAAGGCGTCGGTCGTGTCTTCCACGTCCAAGCCTTCTGTGTTGATCGTGCGCGGCGCCGATGCCAGGGGGCAACTCGCGGGGCGTGACTGGCTGGCGCAGCAGCTCGAAAAAGCGGGTCTAGAGGTCTTGCAAGCCGTAGCCTATGTGCGTCAGGCCCCCGTGTTGACCCCAGCGCAGCAAAGCCTGGCGCGGCAGGCTGTGGCCGACGGCAGTGCTTGGTTGTTCAGCAGTTCAGAGGCGGCGCAGCACCTGTTGTTGGCCTGCCCCGAGCTGCCCGTAAAGCAGGCGCGGGCGCTGGCCACACACCCCCGCATTGCGCAGCGGCTGCAGCAGTTGGGCTGGGGGCGGGTCGATCTGGTGCCTGCAAGCATCGACGCGCAGGCTCAGTCGATAAAATCGCTCACATGACCTCCCCAATTGACACTGCCATCGACAGCGAACCCAAGGCCCAGCCTGTGACCGATTCGCCCAAGGCCCTGCCGTCTGCGTTGCCCTCCCGCTGGCTTGTGATCGCTTTGGGGCTTGTGGCTGTGATCGCCTTGGGGGTGTCGCTGCTGATGTGGCAAAAACTCTCACGCATCCAGGAACAACTGGCCCGCCAAAGTGCCGACACAGGCTTGCAGGCTATGGAGGCCAAGACCTGGGCCAAACAGGCGCAGGAAGTTGTGCAAGACAGCGCCGCCCGCGTTGCGCTCATGGAGGCCCGCCTCTCCGAGGTGGCTTTGCAGCGCACCCAGTTGGAAGAGCTGATGCAAAGTCTGTCGCGATCGCGCGATGAAACCTTGGTGGTGGACATCGAGTCGGCCTTGCGCATTGCCCAGCAGCAAGCCCAAATGACCGGCAGCACCGAGCCCTTGCTGGCGGCCTTGCAGTCTGCGCAAAAGCGGGTGCAGCGTGCCGCGCAGCCACGCCTGACGCCAGTTTCGCGGGCGCTTGAAAAGGACTTCGAGCGGCTCAAAAGCCAACCGGCCTTCGACATACCGGGCTTGATGAGCAAGCTCGACGAAGGGGTTGTCTTGGTGGAGAGTTTGCCGCTGGCCAACGCGGCACGCGCCTCACAAAGCCAGATCCGCGAGCAAGCCGCGGCCTCGGGTGAACAAATCCCTCCCGCTTGGTGGGTGAATGTCCTGACGCGGACCTTCGACGAGATCAAGGGATTGGTCAGGGTCAGCCGCATCGATGCCCCCGAGGCTTCTTTGCTTTCGCCGGAGCAGGCTTTTTTCTTGCGTGAGAACCTCAAACTCAAACTGCTCAATGCGCGATTGGGTTTGTTGGCACGGCAAAAGGAAGGCGTGCGCAATGACTTGGGGGCCGCAGCCGTCTTGGTGCGTCGTTACGCAGAGCCCCAATCGCGGCGCACTACCCAGTTGCTTCAGCTGCTGGAGCAGATCAGCGAGCAGGTGCGCACAGCCGAGGTGCCGCGCATTGAGGCCTCGCTGACCGCCCTGAACACTGCTGCGGCAGGAAGGTAAGTTCTATGCGCGTTGCCTTGTGGCTCATCACCTTGTTCGCCTTGGCCGCTGCTGGGGCTTGGCTGGCTGGCAACAACCAAGGCACGGTGACCTTGTTTTTGTTTCCGCACCGGATTGATTTGTCGCTCAACCTCACGTTTTTGGTGGTTTTTTCGGTGGTGCTGTTGGTGATTTTGGCGCAACGGGCACTGGGGGCTTTTTTGGCCTTGCCCAAGAGGGCGCAGCGTTGGCGGCTGCAACAAAAAGAGCGGGCCAGCCACGCGGCCTTGCTCGACTCGATGGGCCACTTGATGGCGGGACGCTTTTTGCGAGCCCGAAAGGCAGCCGAGCAGACTTTGGCCAAGGAAGCCTTGTTGCACAACGCGGGTGTGACCTTGGACCATGCGCTTCCCCTTCGCACCCTGGCCCACATCATGGCGGCCGAGGCCAGCCACGCTTTGCAGGACAAGGGTCGAAGGCAACACCATTTGGACCAGGCTTTGGCGCAGGTTCAGGCCAGCCCCGGGGCCGAGCGCCAGAGTTTGCTGGAGGGGACTCAGTTGCGTGCCGCCCGGTGGTTGCTCGATGACCGCGATGCGACAGGAAGCTTGGAGCGACTGCGTGCACTGCCCCCCGCAGTGGGCCGGCGCATGGCAGCCATGCGGCTGCAACTCAAGGCTGCTCGTTTGGCAGGACAGCCTGCGCAGGCTTTGGAGATAGCCACTTTGCTGGCCAAGCACCGCGCTTTTTCTGCGGAAGCTGCTGACAGCTTGGTGACCCGTTTGATTTTGGAGTTGATTGGACAGACCCATGATTTGGAGGCCTTGCAAAAGGTCTGGAAGCGCCTTTCACCCAGTCAACGCCTGATGCCTTTTGTGGCTGCAGAAGCTGCACAGCGCTGTTTGCAGCTCGGCGGCTCTGATGCAACTGCCCGTTTGTGGTTGCAAGACCTGTGGATTCCAATGCAGGCCAGCCCCCCAGTTTGGTCTGAGGCGCAGCAGCTGCGCGTGCTTTTGGCCTTTGAGGCTTGCTTGCCGGGGGGGGATGCGGAGGATGCATTGGTCTGGTTGTCACGTGTGGAGAGCGCCCAGCAGGCGCAGCCCCGTTCCGCGCATCTGCAATACCTGGCCGGTATGCTGTGTCAGCGCCAGCGCCTGTGGGGTAAAGCTCAGAGTTTGTTGACACAGGCTGTGAAAAACCTGCAAACACCCTCGTTACAACGAAAGGCATGGATGGCCCTGGCCGAATTGGCTGAACAGCGCCAGGACCCGGTGCAAGCGGCGGCTGCCTGGAAGCAGGCCGCCAAGGTCTCACCAGACTGAAGTCACCGTGTGTTTCGCCAAGCATGCGGATTGAACTGACAGGCGGCAAGCCAGGACGCGATGATGCTTGAGCGCTTCAAGTGCGTATAAAAAAACCGGGCCTGAGCCCGGTTTTTTCATGGCGATTTCGCGCGTTTGGCGGAAATCAGAACGGCACTTGGAGTGTGTTCAGGTCTTTGCGTGTTTCGACCAGAACCAGCGGTCCTTCGTTCACGACCACTGCAGGTGGGCGCTCGCGTGGTACGCGCACAACTGGGGGCTCGGCCGCGATGGCAGCTTGTACCGCAGCGACTTTGGCGCTGTCCGAGTTCACCCACACCAAACCGGAGTTGTGCGCGACTTGCTGCAGGCTGTCGATGGGCAGCGTGTAGCTGGCCACCACAGGCAAGGCTGTGCTGGCTGCCGGAGCGCTTGTAGGGGTGGTCTGTGCCGTGCTGACTGCGGCCACAGTGGTTGGAGCAGGCGCTGGTGCAGTGGCCACAGGGGCACCAGGCGCCTGTTGGCTCACGGGTGCTGTCACTGTCTCGGCTGCAGGAGCCGCTTGCGGTGCATTTACCGGTGCCGTTTCCTGGTTGGCTTGGGGGGTGGCCTCAGACTGAGTTGGCACTTCGGTGGCGGCTGCTTGCTGTGCACGCTCGAAATAAGAGCGTGGGGCAGGACGGTCTTCCGCTTGGGCTTCAGCGCTCTGGCGGGCTGGCTCGGCGGTGTCATTACCAGCGGCTTGATCCGCTGCTGCGTCTGGGCGTGTTTCGCCAGCGCGTTCGCGGCGGTCACGGCCGTAGCGGTCACGCGAGCGGCGTTCGCGGCGTTCACCGTTCTCGGCTGCGCCATTGGCCTCTGTTGTGGCGTTGGCGTCTGCCGTTTGCTCACTACCCAAAGCCGCTTCAGACGCGATGGCTTCGTTGACTTCGCCCGGGCGGCGCTCAGAGCGCTCACCTCGTTCACGGCGACCTTCGCCACCACGCTCACCACGTTCGCGGCGGCCTTCACGGGCCTCGCGAGGGGCACGCTCTGGGCGCACTTCTTTGCCTTCGGCATTCAATTCCGTCGGGGCATCGGTGCGGCCTTCGCTCAGGCTGTCGGTGCGCTGGCCTTCGGCCAGGTTTTCACCACGCACGGATGAACGGCCATCACGGCGGCCTTCACGGGCAGGGCGATCACCGTTTGCACGCTCGCTGCGCTCACCGCGTTCACCACGCTCCGTGCGCTCGCCGCGTTCGGCACGCTCACCACGTTCAGCGCGTGGGGGACGGGCTTCGCCTTCACGGCCCTCTATACGGCCTTCACCGCGGCGTCCACCTTCGCGTGGTGCGCGGACTTCGCCAGCCGTGCCTTCGCTGCGCTCGCCTCGGCGGCCATCGCGGCCTCCACGGCGGCCATCACGGCCTGATTCACGGCCACCGTCGCGACCACCTTCACGG
>JANQXJ010000072.1 GCA_030729445.1 Limnohabitans sp.
GTCCGGGCCTTGGCCCTCCCAGTTTTCCATGCCGCTCAAGCTGCGGTCTTTCAAAAACTGCCAAAGGGTGTCCATTTGACAAGGCGGGCGGTAGGGCAAAACCAGTGCGGTGCTGGGCTGCAGGGGCTTGCGCTGCGGTGCGCTTGCGGTGCGAAGCTGCCCCGGGCTGAGTTGGTAGTGCTGGGCAAATGCGGCGTACAGGCGCCTGGCCGAGCCAAAGCCACTGGCACGCGCCACATGGGCCACCGACAGGGGGCTGTCTTGCAGCCACTGTTTGGCGTGCAGCAGCCTTTGGGTTTGCAGGTATTGCAGGGGCGAGACCTGCCAATGGCGCAAAAACAGACGCCTCAGGTGCCGGTCGCTTACGCCCAGTTGCGCCGCCAATGCCGCCATGCTTGGCGGCTTGAGGCCTTGCTGAATGGCCGTTTGCAGCTGTTGGGCCGCATTTTCGGCGAGCACCGCCTGGGCATCGGTGGTGGACCAAAAGCGACGAGCGGGTGCCAGTTCCGGGCGACAGCGCAGGCAGGGCCTGAAGCCGTGCGCCTCGGCTAGAGCGGCTGTTTCAAAAAAGCGGCAGTTGGCTTGGCGGGGCAGTTTCACACGGCAAACGGGGCGGCAATAAATGCCGGTGGAGGTCACACCGGTGAAAAAAAGCCCATCCCACGCTGCATCTTTGTCTGCCATGGCTTGGTAACAGCGCTGCGCATCCAGGCCAGCGTGGCTCTCAGATTGTGGGGGTGGAGGCGTTGGGGGCAGACACATCGGCAGTCATGTTATCGGCAAAAGGGTGGAGATGACCAGCATTTTGTGCTGATTTCGGACCTGTGCAGAACCCCCTGTTGTCTACCCCTTGGCGCCTACAATGCTGGATCATTTCACAACCGAGCTTGACAGCTTTCGATTGGTTCTTTCCATGCAAGTAACCCCCTCCATTTTTAAAGCTTACGACATCCGCGGCGTGGTGCCTTCAACGCTGAACGCGCAAGTGGCGGAAGGCCTGGGCAAAGCCTTTGGAACGCATGCCCTGTCTCAAGGACAAAACACTGTGGCCGTGGGGCGTGATGGGCGCTTGAGCGGCCCTGAACTCTCGGCAGCGCTGATTCGCGGCTTGGTGGCCGCAGGCATCCAAGTGATCGACATTGGCCTGGCCACCACGCCCATGTTGTACTTCGCGGCCAGCACCGCATGCCAAAGCGGCATTCAGGTCACCGGTAGCCACAATCCCAAGGACTACAACGGCTTCAAAATGGTGCTGGGCGGCCGCGCCATTTATGGCGACGAAATCCAGGGCCTGCGCCAGATGATCGAAGCCGAGACCTGGCAGTTGCAGGGTGGCGGCAGCGTCACGCAGCTGGACGTGCTGGCCGATTACACCCAGCGCATCGTGGGTGACATCCGATTGGCACGCCCCATGAAGATCGTCGTTGACTCTGGCAACGGCATTGCGGGCGCCTCGGCGCCCGGCATCTTCCGCGCCTTGGGCTGCGAGGTGATTGAGCTGTTTAGCGAAGTGGATGGCAACTTTCCCAACCACCACCCCGACCCCAGCAAGCCCGAAAACCTGCAAGACCTGATGAACGCCCTGAAAACCAGCGGTGCCGAGTTGGGCTTGGCCTTTGACGGCGACGGTGACCGCCTGGGCATCGTCACGAAAGACGGCAACAACATTTACCCCGACCGCCAGATGCAGCTGTTTGCGCAAGACGTGCTCAGCCGCGTGCCCGGCGGCACCATTTTGTTTGACGTCAAATGCTCGCAGCGCCTGGCACCGGCCATCGAAGCGGCTGGCGGGCAACCCCTGATGTACAAGACCGGGCACTCGCTCATCAAGGCCCAAATGCGGGCCATCGAGGCCGAAGGCGGCCAGGCGCCTTTGGGGGGCGAAATGAGCGGTCACATTTTCTTTAAGGAGCGCTGGTACGGCTTTGACGATGGCACCTACGCAGGCTGCCGTTTGCTGGAGATTGTGAGCAAAGCCCCAGATGCCAATGTGGTGCTCAACGCTTTGCCCACCAGCTTCAGCACCCCCGAGCTGAACGTGGCCTGCGCCGAAGGCGAGCCCCACAGCGTGACCAGCGCCTTGCAGGTGCTGGCGGGTGATGCCTTCAAGGCACCCGCCAAAGTTTTCACGATCGACGGATTGCGCGTGGACTGGCCCGACGGTTTTGGCCTCATCCGTGCGTCCAACACCACGCCTGTGTTGGTGTTGCGCTTTGAGGGTCAGACCGAAGCGGCGCTGCAGCGTATTGAGGGCGAAATGCTGGCGCTGCTGCGCTCGGTCAAACCCGATGCACAGATTCAGGCGGCGGCGCACTGATCAGTCCTTCCAAAAGTTTTATGAATTCTCTTCACCCTTTGCTGAGCCCTGATCCCGAGGTGGTCGTGTTCAATTTGAAGCAGAGGTACACCGGTGTTTCTGCCACCATCAATGCGCTTGTGCCCTTGCAGGCCCAGCAATGGCGCTTGGGCTTTTGTGGCACGCGCATGTCCAACGGTATCGACGGCATGACATTGGGGCAGGCGATTGCGCTGTCGCGTAAGCCACCAAAGGGTCGGGCATTCAGAATCTGGCACGTTCGGCGTGATCCGGAAATGATGGCGGCGATCTTTGCGCGTGATCTGTTGCGTCTGCCGATCAAACTGGTTTTTACTTCGGCGGCTCAGCATTTGCATGGCCGTTTTCCACGCTGGTTGATTTCCAAAATGGATGCGGTCATTTCGACCACGCCGCTGGCGGCCTCTTTTGTGCCCAACACCACCGCCGTGGTGCCCCATGGCATTGACCTGTCGCGCTTTGCGCCGCCCCCTGACAAGCTCAAAGCCTGGGCCGATTCCGGCTTGCCCGGGCAGTACGGCATTGGCGTGTTTGGCCGTGTGCGGCCCGACAAAGGCAGCGATGTGTTTGTCGACGCCATGATCGAGGCCCTGCCGCACCTGCCTGGCGCCACAGCCGTGATTGCCGGGCTGGCCCAGCCTCAGCACCAGGCTTACCAACAGGCCCTGATCGACAAAATCGCTCAGGCGGGGCTGTCTGAGCGCATCGTGTTTCTGGGTGAAGTGCCCGCTGGCGAGGTGCATCGGTGGTACCAACGTTGCCTGCTGTGTGTGGCCTGCCCGCGATACGAGCCTTTTGGCCTGACGCCATTCGAGGCCGCAGCCACCGGCTGTGCCTTGGTGTGTTCACGCACCGGGGCGTTTGAGCAACTGGTGCTTCCGGGTGTCAACGGCGAGCTGGTCGACACAGGCGACGCCCCCGGTCTGGCCACAGCGGTGCGACAGGTTTTGGCCGATCTGCCCGCTGCTGTGCAGAGGGGCCAGGCCGCTCAGGCGCGGGTGTCGCAATTATTCTCCTTGTCCAAGGAAGCCGAAGGCATTGGACAGGTCTACCAGCAGTTGTTTGACCAGGGTGCCCCGCGTTGATGGGGCAGGGCTTGTCCTGGGCAGAACGCCTGACCCTGTGGGCTTACGGCCTGGTGATGCGGGCCTTGCAGCCGCTGCTGCGCCGAAAACTGCGCCGCCGCGGCCGACAAGAGCCCGGTTATCTGGACCACATGCCGCAGCGCTTTGGCTTTTATGAGGGCGTTGCGCCTGAACCTGGGCGCATATGGGTGCATGCCGTTTCCTTGGGGGAGACGCGGGCAGCGGCCATTTTGATCGAGGCTTTGCGCCTTGCTCGGCCCGGCATGCGTTTGCTGCTGACCCACAGCACCGCCACCGGTTGGGCGCAGGGGCAGGCCTTGCTGCGCCCAGGCGATGCGCAGGCCTGGCTGCCTTGGGACACACCGGAGGCCACGCGGCGTTTTTTACAGCACCACCGACCTCAATTGGGCATCCTGATGGAGACCGAGGTCTGGCCTGCGCTGGTGCAGGCTTGTGTGCAGGCGCAGGTGCCCTTGGCGCTGGCCAATGCCCGGCTCAACGACAAGTCGCTGCGCTCGGCCTTGCGCTGGTCTTGGTTGTCCGGCCCGGCGTACCGTCGTTTGACGGCCGTATTGGCGCAAAGCCCGGATGACGGCGCACGCCTTGCGCAACTTGGCGCGACGGTGCAGGCGGTCTTTGGCAACCTCAAGTTTGACGTGCGACCCCAGCCCGACGCACAGGCCTTGGCCCAAGTTTGGCGCCAGCAGTGGCAGCACCAAGGCAAGTTCCGTCCGGTGGTCATGTTGGCCAGCAGCCGCGAAGGAGAAGAGGCTTTGTGGCTGCAAGCCCTGATGGCCAACACCGATCGACTGGTGGCCTTGAAGGCTGCGGGCGTGGTCTGGTTGTTGGTGCCCAGGCATCCACAGCGCTTTGACGACATCCATGCTTGGCTGACAGCGCAGGGCCTGGCTGTTGTGCGTCGCTCCAGCTGGGATGTGGGACCGACTTTGCAGGTCCCGTCCGAGCCGTTGACCGTTTTCTTGGGTGACAGCTTGGGCGAGATGCCGGTGTATTTTCAAAGCGCCGATATGGCCTTGCTGGGGGGCAGTTTCATGCCTTTGGGCGGTCAGAACCTGATCGAGGCCGCCGCCTTTGGCTGCCCGGTCATCATGGGGCCCCACACCTTCAACTTTGCAGAGGCCGCCCAGAATGCCCAGCAAGCTGGTGCGGCGGTCCGTGTCAGCGACATGGACAGTGCGCTGGACCAGGTGGTGCTGTGGTTAAACCAGCCCGCTGAGCTGGCCAGCGCCCGCGAAAAAGGGCTGAATTTGGTGGCCCAAAGCCGTGGTGCTGCCCAGCGCTATGCCCAGGCCTTGGCAGGACTGGTCTGAAACCACACCAGAGACTCTGTGGCCGATGCGTGGTCCCTGATCAGAGCGGTATGCCGCTTATTTCTGCAACAAGGTGCTGATGTTTTGCAAATCGTCGGCTTGGAGGGTCCCGCTGGCTTGCTTCAGGCGCAATTGGCCCAGCAAGACATCGTGGCGGGCCTTGGCCAGATCGCGCTTGGTTTGGAAGAGCTGGCTTTGGCTGTTGAGCACATCGATGTTGATGCGCACGCCCACCTGGTAGCCCAGTTTGTTCGCGTCCAAAGCGCTTTGGCTAGAGGCTTCGGCGGCTTTTAAAGCGCGAACTTGACTGAGGCCAGATTGAAGCCCAAGAAACGCGGCGCGTGTTGTCTGGGCCACGCTGCGCTGTGCTGCTTCCAAGTCGTTGCGGGCTTTGTCCTCCAAAGCCACGGTTTCGCGAATGCGATTCTGAGTGGATTGGCCGGTGTACAGCGGGTAGTTGAAGGTCAGGCCAACGGTGGCAACGTTGGTGTCTTGTTGGGATATGGCGCCATTTCGGTAGCGCGTCATGCCGTAGCTGCCCACCAAGTCCACGGTGGGGCGCTCGGCTGCTTTGGCTTTGGCGATTTCTAAACGGGCCAATTCGAGCGACATTCGAGCCAGAGCCAGCTGGCCATTGTCCTGGGCCGATTGGGTCACCCATGAATCGATGCTGCCCTTTTGCAGGTTGTCCATCTGGGCTTCAAGGGCCAAGGCCTTGGGACTCACATCACGCAAGCCAACAGTTTCGTCAAGGGCGAGTTTTTTGATGCGCAAATCATTTTCAGCGGCGATCTCTTGCGCGGTGACCAAGTCAAAGCGGGCCTGGGCTTCACGCGTATCCGTGATGGTGGCGGTACCCACTTCAAAGTTTCGTTTGGCAGCAGCGAGCTGTTCGGACACGGCCGACTTTTGGGCTTTGACAAAATTCAGGCTTTCCTGCGATGTCAAAACATCAAAGTACGCTTGGCTCAAACGAACAATGAGTTCCTGTTCGGCCAGTTTGAGCTGAACCTGCGCCATGGCCTCTTGTTTGAGACCTTGTTCCAAAGTGATCTGATTGGCTGGTCTGTAAAGGGGCTGGCTGGCGTTGAGTGTCAAGCTGCGCGTCCCAAATTCCCCGCTGCCAGCAGCATTGGATTGGTTGCTCAAGGAGGATTCCGAAAAATTACCACCCAAACCCGCCGTGGGGCGCAACAAGGCCCTGGCTTGGTCAGCCTTGGCCTGTGCCGCTTTGTATTGCGACTGGGCCGACTTGAAGGTGGCATCGTGGCTTTTTGCCGCTTCGTAGAGCGTGGCCAGGCTCTGGGCCTGGGCGGTGCCTGCAAAGGCGGCCATCATGGCCAATGTCAGGGTCAAGGTGCGCAGTTTCATGGCGGGTCTTTTTAAAAAATGTCGGGCCCATGTGGGGCCAAAAGCTGACTCAAAAAATAGACTCAGTACACCGGAATGCTTGGGTCCACTTGCGCCGACCAGGCATGAATGCCACCGGCCACGTTGACCACCTCAAAGCCATGCTGCATCAAGAAACTGGCCACCTGCATGCTGCGTCCGCCGTGGTGGCACAAGCAGGCAATGGGGCGGGTTTTGTCTATTTCGTGCAGGCGTGCCGGAATGGTTTGCATGGGCATGTGCAGCAGGTCCAAGCCCTCGGGTTTGGCGCTTGCCGTTTGCACTTCCCAGCCTTCGCGCACATCAAGCAAGACGGGACGCTGGGCCTGTTGGCTGGCCCATTCAGCGATTTGGGCAGGGTAGAGTTGCTGC
>JANQXJ010000073.1:0-13508 GCA_030729445.1 Limnohabitans sp.
CCGCCAAGCTCGGCTGCAAACCGCTGGCCCGCATCGTGAGCCACGCCACCCACGCCCAAGAGCCCGAGTGGTTTGCCACTGCCCCCGTGGGCGCGACCCAAAAGGCGCTGGCCAAAGCGGGTTGGAAAGTCGAAGACGTGGACCTGTGGGAAGTCAACGAAGCCTTTGCCGTGGTGCCCATGGCGCTCATGAAAGAGCTGAACGTGTCGCACGACAAGGTCAACGTCAACGGCGGTGCTTGCGCATTGGGTCACCCGATTGGTGCCTCTGGCGCCCGCATCATGGTCACGCTGATCCATGCGCTCAAAGCCCGTGGCCTCAAGAAGGGCTTGGCCACGCTGTGCATCGGCGGCGGTGAAGGCACAGCCGTGGCGCTGGAACTGGTCTGACGGATGCCGACGGTCCTGCTCATCGGCGCATCGCGCGGTATTGGTTTTGAGCTGGCACGCCAGTTCATCGACCACGGCGCACGCGTGATCGCCACCGCCCGATCGGAAGAGGGGGTGGCAAGGCTCAAGGCGCTAGGTGCACAAACCTTGCGGCTCGATGTCGCCAATCCGGCCAGCAACTCGGGACTGTCTTGGCAACTCGACGGCGAGAAGATTGATCTCGCCATTTATGTGGCGGGTGCGATGGACCGCGCCAGCGCCAACTCGCCGCCGACCCGCGACAGCTTTGACGCGGTGATGCACACCAACGTGCTGGGTGCGATGCAGGTCATCCCCCAAATCGTGCCCATGGTGCAAGAGACACGCGGCGTGATCGCCTGTATCAGCTCCATCATGGGCAGCCAGCAAGAAACCACGAGCGGCAACGCCGCGCTTTACCGCGTGAGCAAGGCCGCCCTCAACATGGTGGTGCGTTGCACCCAGGCCGAGCAGCCAGACATCACCGTGCTGGCCATCCATCCCGGTTGGGTGCAGACCGATATGGGCGGGCCCACAGCACCGCTGACACCTGAGCAAAGCGCGAGCAGCCTGCGCAAGACGCTGAGCCATGTCCTTGAACAACGCGACCCGAAACACCGTGGCGCATTTTTGAACCACGATGGCAGCACGCTGCCTTGGTGACCCGATAAAGAAAGACCGACATGCTGCTGACCCCCGACCAAGAGATGATCCGCGACGCCGTGCGCGACTTTGCCCAGCGCGAGCTGTGGCCCCACGCCGCCGAGTGGGACAAGAAGCACCACTTTCCCAAAGAAGCGCACAAGGGTCTGGCCGAGTTGGGTGCGTACGGCATTTGTGTGCCCGAAGAATTGGGCGGTGCGGGCCTGGACTATGTGACGCTGGCGCTGGTGCTCGAAGAAATCGCAGCCGGTGACGGCGGCGTCAGCACCACCATCAGCGTGACCAACTGCCCCGTGAATGCCATCTTGATGATGTACGGCAACGCCGCTCAAAAAGCGCAGTGGCTCACGCCGCTGGCCCAAGGCCAGATGCTGGGTGCGTTTTGCCTGACCGAGCCGCATGTGGGCTCGGACGCCTCGGCCCTGCGCACCACGGCCGTCAAAGACGGCGACGAGTACGTCATCAACGGTGTCAAGCAGTTCATCACCAGCGGCCAGCACGGCGACGTGGCGGTGGTGATTGCCGTGACCGACAAGGGTGCGGGCAAAAAAGGCATGAGCGCCTTTTTGGTGCCCACCAGCGCCCCGGGTTATGTGGTGGCGCGCCTGGAGGACAAGCTGGGCCAGCACAGCAGCGACACCGCGCAGATCAACTTCGACAACTGCCGCATCCCCGCAGAAAACCTGATCGGCCAAGAGGGCGAGGGCTACAAGATCGCCCTGTCGTCTTTGGAGGGCGGGCGCATCGGCATTGCCGCGCAGAGTCTGGGCATGGCCCGCAGCGCGCTCGATGTGGCCATCGACTACGCCAAGCAGCGCGAGAGCTTTGGCACGTCCATCCTCAACCACCAGGCGGTGGGTTTTCGTTTGGCCGACTGCGCCACACAACTCGAAGCGGCGCGCCAGCTGATTTGGCATGCAGCCAGTTTGCGCGATGCGGGTCGCCCCTGCCTGAAAGAAGCGGCCATGGCCAAGCTGTTTGCCAGCGAAGTGGCCGAAAAAGTCTGCTCCGCCGCCATCCAGACGCTGGGCGGCTACGGCTATGTGAGCGACTTTCCGGTCGAGCGCATTTACCGCGATGTGCGTGTGTGCCAGATCTACGAAGGCACCAGCGACGTGCAGAAAATCATCATCCAGCGCGCGCTTTGAGCGCCCAAATAGCCCTTTTGAGCCACCGCTCACGTATCATCCCGGCCCATGAACATCATCATCCTAGGCGCTGGCCGTGTGGGCGAAAGCGTCGCTGAAAGCCTGGTTTCCGAGCAAAACGACATCACCGTCATCGACCAGGACCCTGCACGCCTGCGGCTGCTGGAAGAGCGCCTGGACCTGCGTGGCGTGGTGGGCAATGGCATTCAGCCCTCGGTGCTGCGCGAGGCTGGGGCCAAAGACGCCGACATGGTCATTGCCTGCGCTGCGGCCGACGAGTCGAATCTGGTGGTTTGCAAGATCGCCCACGATGTCTTCAACGTACCCACCACCATCGCCCGCCTGCGTTCGCCCGAGTTCAACGAGGGCGACGAGTTGCTGGGCAAGTCCGGCTTTGCGGTGGACCATGTGATCTGCCCCGAAGAGTCGGTGATGCGCTACATCGAGCAGCTCATTGAGTACCCCGAGGCCTTGCAGGTGCTTGAATTTGCCGACGGCCGCGTCAGCCTGATTGTGGTGCGTGCGGCGGCCGACAGCCTGCTGGTGAACCACACCATCGCCGAGTTTCGCGACCGCTTGCCGCATGCCGAGATGCGCGTGGTGGCCCTGTACCGGCAAGACGCGCTGGTGGACGCCTTGCCCGAGACCCGCATCATGCCCGGCGACGAGGTCTTTGTGCTGGCCGACACCCGCAAGATCCGCATTGTGCTGGCCGGCATCCACAAAACCGACCAACCCGTGCAGCGCCTGATGTTGGCTGGTGGCGGCAAAGTGGGCTTGCGTCTGGCGCGCAACCTGGCCGACACCTACCATGTGAAGCTGATCGAGCGCGACAAAAAGCGTTGCGAATACCTGGCCAGCCAGTTGCCCTCAAGCATGCTCATTCTGAATGGTGATGGCGCTGACGAAGACTTGCTGCACGAAGAGAACGTGGGTGAGATGGATGTGTTTTTGGCGCTGACCAGCGACGACGAGGACAACATCATGTCGGCCATGCTGGCCAAGCGCATGGGCGCGCGCCGCGTCATGGCCCTGATCAACCGCCGCGCTTATGCCGACATGATGCAAGGCAGCACCATCGACATCGCGATCTCACCCGCGCAAACCGTCATTGGTGAGTTGCTGGCGCACCTGCGTCGAGGCGACGTGGCGGCGGTGCACAGCCTGCGCCGGGGCGCGGCAGAAGCCCTGGAGGGCATTGCCCGCGGCGACATCAAGACCTCCAAGCTGGTTGGGCGGCGTGTCGAGGAAATCAAGCTCCCCAAGGGCGTGAGCATGGGGGCCATTGTGCGCGGTGAGGGCAAAAAATCCGAAGTGCTCATGCCGCACCACGACACCCTGATCGAAGCCGACGACCACATCATCTTGTTCATTCCCAACAAGCGTGATGTGCGTGCGGTGGAAAAACTCTTTCAGGTCAGCGCGACCTTCTTTGGCTGATGTTCAAGACTTTTTTCCCCGTGCTGTCGCTGATGGCGCGCATCCTGATCGCATTTTCCGTCACCTTTTTGGTGCCCGGCATCTGGGCCTGGTTTGAAGACCACCACGACCTGCAGTGGATTTGGCTGGCTGGATTTGTCCTGACCGCTGTCAGTGGTTTGGTGCTGGCGGCCATCACCCAGCGCCATCGGCGCGAATTGCTGGCCAAAGACGGCTTCTTGTTGGTCAACATGGTGTGGTTGGTGCTGCCCGCTTATTCGGCTTTGCCCCTCATGTTTTTGGTGCCCGAGATCACTTGGTTCAAGGCCTACTTTGAAGCCATGAGCGCCTTGACCGCCACCGGGGCCACGGCCTTGTCGGGGCTTGACCATTTGCCGGTATCCGTCAATATCTGGCGCTGCTTTTTGCAGCTGATCGGTGGACTGGGCATCATGCTGCTGGTGGTGGCGGTGCTGCCCATGCTGGGCTTGGGTGGTATGCAGTTGTACAAAGCCGAAACACCGGGCCCCATGAAAGACACCAAGTTCACCCCCCGCATTGCCGAGACGGCGCGCGGCCTGTGGGGCGTGTACTTTTTGTTTTCGGGCGCGTGCCTACTGGCTTACCGCTGGGCTGGCATGAGCTGGGCCGATGCCTTCATGCACATGTGCACCACCATGGGTCTGGGCGGTTTTTCGTCGTACGACGCCAGCTTTGGGCACTTCAACTCGCCCATGATCGAGTGGGTCGCCATCGTGTTCATGACTCTGGCGGGCATCAGCTTTGTGCGCTACTTTGTGGTGCTGCGCAGCCGCTCTGTCCTGCCCATCACCAGCGATCGCGAGATCCGCACGTACTTGGGAGTCTTGTTGGCTTCCACCTTGCTGGTGATGGCTTTGCTCTTGGTCCATGGTGTGTATGACGACGGGCTGGAGGCCTTGCGCATCAGCGCTTTTCATGTGGTGTCTATGGCCACCACCACCGGTTATGCCGCCACCGATTACGCGCAGTGGCCGGTGTTTGCGCCCATCTTGTTGATTTTCCTGGGTTGTTTTGCATCGTGCGCAGGCTCCACAGGCGGCGGTATCAAGATGGTGCGCATGGTCTTGCTCATCAAGCAGGCCCGGCGTGAGCTGGTGCGCATCATCCACCCCCGTGTCATCAACCCGGTCACGTTGGGCGGCGCCGTGATCCCCATGTCGGTCATGACAGCGGTGCTGGGCTTCATGCTCATTTATGGCGGCGCCACCATGGGTCTGAGCATGCTGCTTTTGCTCAGTGGCATGGACATCGTGACCGCGTTCTCGGCCGTCATCGCCACCGTCAATAACATTGGTCCTGGTTTGGGGCAGGTCGGTCCGTCTGGCAATTACGGCGGCCTGAACCCTTTTCAGTTGGGTGTTTTGAGCTTTGCCATGTTGCTGGGCCGTCTGGAACTGCTGTCGGTGTTGGTCTTGTTCAGCTCGCATTTCTGGCGCAAATAAAACGGGTATTTTTCACGTCAAAACAAGGAGACACGCATGCCGATCACCAAAGGTTTTCAAGCCCTCGTCGACGAGGCCATGGCCCAGGTCACCACACACAGCGTGGCCGAGGTGCAAGCGCGCCTGGCCGACCCTTCTGTGCAAATCGTGGACATCCGCGACCCGCGTGAGCTCGAGCGCGAAGGCACCGTGCCCGGCGCTTTGCTTGCGCCCCGGGGCATGCTCGAATTCTGGGTAGACCCGGTCTCGCCCTACTTCAAACCCGTGTTCGCAGACGAGAGCAAGCAGTTCATCTTGTTTTGCGGCGCAGGCTGGCGCAGCGCCCTGGCCACCAAAACCCTGCAAGACATGGGCATGACCAATGTGGCCCACATCGACGGCGGTTTTGCGGCCTGGAAAAAAGCAGCGGCACCCATCGTCACCATGGAACAACACAAAGCCGAAAGTGCGGCGCGAAAAGGCGCTTGATGGCGCTATGTCCCTGCGGCCGCACCACCCCTAAAGGACAAGCACTGAGCTTGGACACTTGCTGCGGCCCCTACCACGTCAACCAGAACGCCCCCGACGCCGAGCGTCTCATGCGCTCGCGCTACAGCGCCTTTGTGTTGGGCGACGTGCCCTATCTACTGGCCACCTGGCACAGCAGCCAGCGCCCTGCTGAGCTCAAGCTCGAAACAGGTGGCAAGTGGTTGGGTTTGGAGATCAAGCAGCACAAAGTGACGGGCCCTGAGACCGCCGAGGTCGAATTTGTGGCGCGCTTTCGGGTGGACGGCAAAGCGGTTCGCCAACACGAGCGCAGCCGCTTTGTGCGCGAACATGGGCGCTGGTTTTATGTGGACGGCGACGTGCTCTGAGCAGGCACTTCGTAGAGTTCTAACGGCAAGCCGTCCGGGTCGGCAAAAAACACGAATCGTTGTCCGGTGTACTCATCGGTGCGAATGTCTTCGACCGAAACGCCTTGTCCCTGCAGGTGCAGCGCCCACTCGCTGACACTGGTTACGGCAAATGCCAGGTGGCGCAAGCCTTGCGCTTCGGGGTAGCTGGGGCGCGGCGGCGCACCCTTGAAAGAAAACAGCTCAATTTGACCGCCATCTGGCAAGGCCAGATCCAGTTTCCAGGAGTCACGCGCTGCACGCAAGTTTTCAGCCAAAATTTTCAGGCCCAACACATGCGTGTAAAAGCGTTTGGAATGTTCGTAATCCGAGCAGATGATGGCCGCATGGTGGATGCGCAGCAGGTTGGGCATGGTGAGCGTTTTGGCAGTCGTTCAGAGCCCCTAGTTTGCCTTGAAGCCATGGCTTTATGATCAATGCCATGAACTTTGAAGCCATTTTGTTTGACTGCGACGGCGTGCTGGTGGACAGCGAAGCCATCACCTGCGGCGTGCTGCGTGACATGTTTGAAGAGCAAGGCTGGCGCATGACGCTGGCCGAGTGCATGCAGCGCTTTGTGGGTCACACCGTCAAAAGCCAACGCACCACCATCGAAGCCCACACCGGCCAGCCGCTCACCGATGCGTGGCTGGAACAGTTTTATGCCCGGCGCAACGAGCGCCTCACGCAAAGCATCACCGCCATCGACGGCGTGCACGACGCGGTGGCGCACCTGCACGACCACTGTCAGGGCCGCATCGCGGTGGCTTCAGGGGCTGACCGTTTCAAGGTCGAGATGATGCTCAAGCAAGTCGGACTGATCCACTTTTTTGAAGGTCGGATTTTCAGCGGTCACGAGATGCCGCGCAGCAAACCCCACCCCGATGTGTACCTGGCCGCTGCCGCGCATTTGCAAATCAACCCGGCGCACTGCCTGGTGGTGGAAGACACCACCGTGGGCATCACGGCGGGTGTGGCTGCGGGGGCCACGGTGTGGGCCTATGCGCCGCCGCCAGCAGCGCACGCGCCCTTGCTGCATGCGGGAGCCCAACGGGTGTTCTCGTCGATGGCTGAGCTTCGTCTGACTTGACCTGAGCATTGGAGGCACCCTATGTACCGCCCACCTGAGTTTCTCAAAGCCGTCAAAAAAGAGTTGGCCGACTGGCGGATGTGGTCAGATCGGCTTGTGGTGTTGTTGTTCGCGGGACTGGCGGGGCTGACTGTGGTGGTCTTCACTTGGCTGTCTGAGCACGCCTTGGCCACTTTTTTTGTGGCGTACCAGAAATGGTTTTGGTGGCCATTGTTGTGGACGCCGCTGTTGACCATGGCCATTGTGTTCGTTACCCGGCGCTTTGCGGTGGGCACGGCTGGCTCGGGCATACCTCAGGTGATGGCCGCCTTGTCGGTCGAGACGCCGCCACTGTGCCGGTCGCTTTATGTGTCATTGAAATTGAGCCTCATGAAGGTGGCGCTCACCGCATCGGGCTTGTTGGCAGGTTTGTCGTTAGGGCGTGAGGGGCCTTCGGTGCAAATCGCTGCAGGTGTCATGCACAGTGCTCGCCGTTGGTTGTCGCCCAACTCCCCTATCAAAGACTCGGGCTTGATCCTGGCGGGCGGTGCAGCGGGCATTGCCGCTGCTTTTAACACCCCATTGGGGGGCGTGATGTTTGCGATCGAAGAGCTGTCTCGCCGTCCGGAAGACCGTCGCAGTGGCTTGTTGATGGCGGCCATCATTCTGGCCGGCTTGATGGCCGTGTCGGCGTATGGCAACAAGTCTCACTTTGGTGAAATTCGCGTCGACAACATCAGCTTTGCCTTGCTGTTGCCCGGTATGGTGGTGGCGGTGCTGAGTGGCATTTTTGGTGGCATGTTTGCCCGGCTGTTGATCTACTCGCTGCACAACACCTCCAGCCACTGGGTTCATGCATTTCGTCGCTCTTCACCCATTTGGTTTGCGGGGGGCTGTGGTTTGTTGATTGCCATCATAGGCTTAAGTACCCAAGGGGCGACTTTCGGCAGCGGGTACGCCCATACCCGAGCCATGCTCGAAAACACCGACGACGTTTCAAACTTGTATGTACTCTTGAAGTTGGTGGTCACTTGGCTCACCACCTGGGCTGGTGTGCCCGCAGGCATTTTTGCGCCGGCGCTGGCCATCGGTGCGGCGCTAGGCAATGACTTGGCAGCGTTGATGCAATACCCTAATGCCCCGACCCTGATTGCGCTGGGCATGGCGGGCTTTCTGGCGGCGGTGACACAAGCCCCCTTGACTGCTTTCATCATCGTGATGGAGATGGTCACAGGTCATGAATTGGTGCTCAGTTTGATGGCCAGCGCCTTGATTGCCAGCGGCATATCACGCTTGATCAGTCAGCCGCTTTACGCGGCATTGACCCAAGCGCAGCTCGGTCGGTTGCCAGAAAAACCACAGGCGTAGAGGGGCAAATCAGGGCCTGCGAGTTTGCAGGTGTGCGCTCGATTCAGGCCTTGCTTCTGAACTCTTCGGGCGTCTGCCCCGTCCAACTCTTAAAAGCCCGCATGAAACTCTTCTCGTTCTGAAACCCCACTTCGGCCGCGATCTGTTTGATGGGGCGTTGCGTGCGCAGCAGCAGGTCGGTGGCCAGGTCGCGGCGCACCGCGTCTTTGAGCTGTTGCAGGCTGGCACCTTCTTCCTTGAGTTGCCGGTGCAGTGTGCGGGCCGACAGGTTGAGCCAAGCCGCCAGGTCATCGGCGTTGCGGCTGTGCTCGGGGTGTTCGGCCAGGGTTTGGCGCACTTTTTCGACCAGCAGTCGGTCACGTCGGTAGGGGCGTACCGTCAGCAGCAGGGCGCGTTGCAGCATGCGTTGCAAGGCGGCTTCGTCACGGCGTACCGGCAGGCTCAGGTAACCCGCATCGAACTGCAGGCTGTGCGTGTGCGCGTTGAACTGCGTGGGGCCGTCAAACAGCACGAGGTAACTGTCAGCATGAGAAGGCGGGGCAAAACGCAGGGTGGTTTGTTGCAAGGGGATGCGTGAATCCGTCAGCCAGCAGGCCACGCCCAAAGCATTGCGCAGCACCGAGACCACGGCAAATTCCTGCAAAGCGCCCAGGCCGCGTTGCTCGGTCAATTGCAGGTGCGCCACACCCTCTTCGGTGCTGACTTGCAAGAGGATGTCCTCGGTCAACAGGCCGTGGTGTCGGCACCAGCGTTGCATGGCCACGCCCAAAGTGGGGGCGGTCAGTGAGGCTCGCACCAGCATGCCATAGCTGCCCCAGGGCAGGCAACGGCTGAACCAGCCCAGGGCCTCATCGTCCAGCGCCCGCATGGCGGTGGCCGACAACCATTCCATTTGCAGAGCGGTGATCCGGGCCTCGGGGTGCTCCAAGGATTCTGGCGCAATTTGTGCCTCGGACAAGGCGGGCAGCGGGTCCATGCCGCGCTGGGTGTACGCCTGAACAATGGCTTTGACAAAAGCCATGGGCGTCTCGGCGCGACCTGTGATGGTCGGTCGTAATGGTGCAGGTGGCTGGGGGGTCATGGGTCTTGAAATTGTGGCACGATTTGCAACCCATTTGACACCCTCAGGCCGGGCGCAAGTCTTAAGCTGGCAGGCATTGCCCTATAGGCGCAGCGGTTGCCGTGCGCCCGGGGACACAGCCAAGGAAGACACATGACTGTTTTGCACTCCCAACTGAATCCACGTTCGGCCGATTTCCAGCACAACGCCGCTGCCATGCGGGCCTTGGTCGATGACCTGCGTGCCCACCTGGAGCGTGTGGCCCAAGGTGGTGGCGAGGCCCCCCGCGCCAAGCACACTGCCCGGGGCAAGCTGCTGCCGCGTGACCGCGTGCAGATGCTGCTTGACCCCGGCACGCCTTTTCTGGAAGTTGCGCCGCTGGCGGCGCTCAATATGTACAACAACGACGCGCCCAGCTCGGGTGTGATCGTGGGCATTGGCCGTGTGAGCGGGGTGGACTGCATGATCGTGTGCAACGACGCCACGGTGAAGGGCGGCACCTATTACCCGATGACGGTGAAGAAGCACCTGCGTGCGCAAGAGATCGCGCAGCAAAACCACCTGCCTTGCATCTATCTGGTGGACTCGGGCGGTGCCAACTTGCCCAACCAGGACGAAGTCTTCCCCGACCGCGACCACTTTGGCCGCATCTTCTTCAACCAAGCCAATATGAGTGCGCAAGGCATCGCGCAAATCGCGGTGGTCATGGGCTCTTGCACGGCGGGCGGCGCGTATGTGCCCGCCATGAGCGACGAAACCATCATCGTCAAGAACCAGGGCACCATCTTTTTGGGCGGCCCGCCGCTTGTCAAAGCTGCTACCGGCGAGGTGGTGAGCGCCGAAGATTTGGGCGGTGGTGATGTGCACACGCGCCTGAGTGGCGTGGCCGACCACTTGGCACAAAACGATGTGCACGCGCTGGCGCTGGCCCGCCAGGCCGTGAAAAACCTGAACGCGCAAAAGGCCCCCAACATCGCCACGCACGCGCCCGTGTCACCCAAGTTTGATGTGCAAGAGCTGTATGGCGTGATCCCGACCGACACACGCAAACCTTTTGACGTGCGCGAAATCATCGCCCGCATCGTGGACGGCTCTGAGTTCGACGAATTCAAATCGCGCTTTGGCACCACCTTGATCTGCGGCTTTGCCCGCATTGAGGGCATGCCCGTGGGCATCATCGCCAACAACGGCATCTTGTTCAGCGAGTCGGCGCTCAAAGGCGCGCACTTCATCGAGCTGTGCTGCCAGCGCAAGATCCCGCTGGTCTTTTTGCAGAACATCACCGGCTTCATGGTGGGCCGCAAATACGAAAACGAAGGCATCGCCCGCAACGGCGCCAAGATGGTCACGGCCGTGGCAACCGCCGCAGTGCCCAAGTTCACCATCATCATTGGCGGCAGCTTTGGCGCGGGCAACTACGGCATGTGCGGCCGCGCCTACAGCCCCCGCTTTTTGTGGATGTGGCCCAACGCCCGCATCTCCGTCATGGGCGGCGAGCAGGCGGCGAGCGTGCTGGCGACCGTCAAGCGCGACGGCATCGAGGGCAAGGGCGGCCAGTGGAGCATGGAAGAAGAAGAAGCCTTCAAGGCCCCGATCAAGCAGCAATACGAGGACCAGGGCCACCCCTACTACGCCACCGCCCGCATCTGGGACGACGGCATCATCGACCCAGCCGACACCCGCCGCGTGTTGGCGTTGGGCTTGAGCGCATCGCTCAATGCCCCGATTCCTGAGACGAAATTTGGACTTTTCCGCATGTGATGTGTATGATTTTGTGAATTCATACACATTCAAAGGCTAAGCACATGCGAACCAACATTGAAATCGACGACGACTTGATGGCTGCTGCCATGGCAGCGGGCGGCTTCAAGACCAAAAAGGAAGCGGTTGAAGAGGGCTTGCGCCTGGTGCGTCGACGTCAGGTTTACAACGGATTGTTGGCCTTGCGCGGCAAGTTGGAGTGGGATGACTCAGACGCCGCTTGGGCGCAGGCCCACACGACTGAGGACGCAGCCATGGCCGTGCAAGAGCCGCAGGCCGCGTACGGCGTGAAGGCCAAGCCTGCAGCCACAACAGGACGGTCGGGAAAAGCCAAAAAGCCGGCCGCAGCAAAACGGAGCAAGGCCCCATGATCTTGGTGGATTCGAGCGTCTGGATTGACTTCTTCCGTGATGGGCGAAGCACGCAAAGCCAGACCTTGGCCCGTTGTCTGGGTGATTCCAGTGTGGAAGTCGGCATGGCCGATCTGGTGCTGTTCGAGGTCATGCGCGGTTTTCGTGTTGGGGCCTTGATGCGCGAAGCCCAAACACTCATGAGCGCATTGCCACAGGTGGAAATCGGGGGCACAAGCTCAGTGTTGAAAGCCGCAGAACGCTATCGCCAATTGCGCAGTCGGGGTCGCACCGTGCGCAGCCCCATCGATGTGCTGCTGGCCAGCTACTGCATGACGCACGGCCACGCGCTGCTGCACCGCGACGCGGATTTTGAATCGCTCAAAACTTTGGGAGGGCTGGAGACATGGCCACAATGAACACATCCACCTGGCACAGCCACTTCCATATGCAAGCCCGCTACCATGTATGGGCCACACACCGGCTGCTCGAAGCGGTTTCTCGGGTGTCCGATTCAGACTATCGGCACGACGTGGGCCTGTTCTTCAAAAGCATCCATGGCACGCTGAATCACATGCTGGTGGCCGAGCACTTGCTCTGGTATCCGCGTTTTGCCAAAGGCGCATCACCTGTGCTGGCGCTGGACACCGAGGTTGAGCCCCACCGTGAACGCCTGGCGCAGGCGCTCAAGGGCGGATCGGCCAACTGGACACCCCTGATCGCCAGCTGGAGCGCCGAGCGTTTTGATGGCCAGCTGGACTACCGCACGAGTAAGGGCGACCTCCTGTCCTTGCCGTTTGCGGCCACCTTGGCGCATGTGTTCAACCACGCCACCCACCACCGTGGCCAGATCACGGCGGCGCTCACCGCCATGGGCCAGCCTTGCCCGGAGCTCGACATGGTTTATTTCCTTCTGGCAGAACAGGCGCCCAAAGCATGACAACAGCACTGAAATTTTCAACCCAAGGCGGTGTGCACACCATCACGCTCTCGCGCCCCGATGTGCGCAACGCCTTCAACGACGAAGTCATTGCCGAGCTGAAACACGCTTTTTTGGCGGTGGCCCAAGACAGCGCAGTGCGCTGTGTGGTGCTGGCCGCCGAGGGCCCCGCCTATTGTGCAGGCGCAGACCTGAACTGGATGCGCCGCATGGCCGACTACACCCGGGGTGAAAACTTGGCCGACGCGGGCGAGTTGGCCGCCATGCTGCGTGCGATTTATGAATGCCCGCAGCCGACCATCGCACGCGTGCAAGGCGATGTGTACGCGGGCGGCATGGGCCTGGTGGCGGCGTGTGACATGGCGGTGAGTGTGGACACAGCGAACTATTGCCTGAGCGAGGTCAAGCTCGGCCTGATTCCCGCCACGATCAGCCCCTATGTGATCCGTGCCATGGGTGCGCGTGCGGCGCACCGCTACTTTTTGACCGCCGAGCGCTTTGGCGCGGCCGAGGCGCACCGCATCGGTTTGGTGCACGAGGTGGTGGCCGCCGACGCGTTGGACACCAAAGTGGCCGAGCTCACCCAAGCGCTGGTGAACGCCAGCCCCCATGCTGTACGCGCCTGCAAAAAGCTGGTGCAAGACGTGGCCGAACGCGAGATCAACGACGCGCTGGTCGCGCAAACGGTGGCGGGCATTGCCGACATCCGCGCCAGCAGCGAAGGCAAAGAGGGCGTGCAGTCCTTCTTGCAAAAACGAAAACCCAACTGGTTGGTTTGAGGAAAAAACATGTTCAAAAAAATCCTGATCGCCAACCGTGGCGAAATCGCCTGCCGAGTGGCCGCTACTGCGCGCCGCTTGGGCATTCAGACCGTGGCCGTGTATTCGGACGCTGACGCCGGAGCCAAGCATGTACAAGCGTGCGACGAAGCCGTGCATGTGGGCGGCTCGGCCCCCAAAGACAGCTA
>JANQXJ010000073.1:13608-32303 GCA_030729445.1 Limnohabitans sp.
ATCAAAGCCAGCGCGGGCGGTGGCGGCAAGGGCATGCGCGTGGTCGAAAAGTCCGAAGACTTTGCAGCGGCTTTGGCCAGTTGCCAGCGTGAAGCGATCAACAGCTTTGGCAGCGATGCGGTGCTGATCGAAAAGTATGTGCAGCGCCCACGCCACATCGAAATCCAGGTCTTTGGCGACACCCAAGGCAACTGTGTGTACCTGTTTGAGCGCGACTGCTCGGTGCAGCGCCGCCACCAAAAGGTGCTCGAAGAAGCCCCGGCCCCCGGCATGACAGAGACCTTGCGTGCGCAAATGGGCGCGGCCGCTGTGGCGGCTGCCAAAGCGGTGAACTACGTGGGCGCGGGCACGGTGGAATTCATCGTCGAGCAAACAGCCTACGACCAGCCCGAATCCATGAAGTTCTTCTTCATGGAAATGAACACCCGCCTGCAGGTGGAGCATCCGGTGACCGAAGCCATCACCGGCCTGGATTTGGTCGAGTGGCAGTTGCGTGTGGCCAGTGGCGAGCCACTGCCTTTGCGCCAGGACGAGCTGCGCATCCAGGGTCATGCCATCGAGGCCCGCATTTGCGCCGAGAACCCCGACAACAATTTCTTGCCCGCCACCGGCACTTTGCAGGTTTACCGCAAGCCGCAGGCCACCAGCTTTGAGCGAAGCACGGTGCGCGTGGACGACGGCGTGCGCGAGGGCGACACCATCAGCCCGTTTTACGACTCCATGGTGGCCAAGCTCATCGTGCACGGCGATACGCGCGAGCAGGCCTTGGCACGGTTGGATGCGGCCTTGGCGCAAACCCATGTCGTCGGCCTGAACACCAACGTGCAGTTCTTGCGCCATGTGGTGCGCAGCGAGGCCTTTGCCACGGCCAAGCTCGACACCGCACTCATCCAGCGCGAAGCCGCTGCGCTGTTCAAACAAGAAACTGTGGGCTTGCCCGCCGCCGTGGCCGCCGTGGTGGCCCACACCCTGCACGCCGAAAAAACCCTGCAGGGCGCAGACCCCTTCAGCCGCCGCGATGGCTGGCAGTCGCACGGCCTAGCGCAGCGCCGCTTTGAATTTGTCTGGCAAGACCAGCCCCGCTCTGCCCGTCTGAACTATTTGCACGACGGCGCTTTGAGCTTGTCACTGGAAGGCGATGACGCTGCATCAGGCGTGCTGAGCTTTGCCGCCCACGGCGAAGGCCTGTGGGTGCAGTGGGGCAGCGCCCCACGGGTCTTCAGTCAGCTCGACTGGCAAGGCGAAACCGCGCACCTCTTCACGCCCCAGGGCGCGACCCGCATCACCGTGCTGGACCCGCTGGCGCACGCGGGCGAAGCCGCACAAGAAGGCGGCCGCCTCACGGCCCCCATGCCCGGCAAGGTGGTGTCGTTTGCGGTCAAGGCGGGCGACAAGGTCAAAGCCGGGCAGCCCCTGGCCGTGATGGAAGCCATGAAAATGGAACACACCATCAGTGCGCCCCAAGACGGTGTGGTGGCCGAATTGCTCTATGCCCCGGGTGACCAAGTCGCCGACGGGGCAGAGCTGCTCAAGTTGGGCTGACAAAATCGGCGCATGAATATCACCATCTGCTTTGACAAGCTCGACCCTGCGCCTTGGGTGCAGGGCCTGCAACAAGCCTTCCCAGAGGCCTCGGTGTCCGCTTGGGCACCCGGCGCACCTGCCGCAGACCACGCCATCGTCTGGGCGCCGCCCCAGCAGTTCATCGACGAGCAAGCCGGTCTGCAAACCCTGTTCAACATCGGGGCAGGTGTCGATGCTTTGCTGCAGCTGAAGCTGCCGCCATCGCTGAAGGTGGTGCGTTTGGACGATGCGGGTATGTCGGTGCAAATGGCCGAATACGTGTGCCATGCGGTGATCCGGCATTTCCGTGAGTTCGACGGCTACGACGTCGACACCCAATTGGGCAAATGGTCGTACCGTAAGCCCCGCAGCCGCGCCGACTTTGCCGTCGGCGTGATGGGCCTGGGTGTTCTGGGTGAGCGTGTGGCTAAGGCGCTGCAGGTGTTTGACTTCTCCGTCAACGGCTACAGCCGTAGCCCCAAAGACCTGCCCGGCATCCGCTGCTACAGCGGGGCGCAGGCCTTGCCCGAATTCCTGGCCGCCACGCGCGTGCTGGTGAACCTGATGCCGCTCACGACCGAGACCGAAAACATCCTGAACAAAGACACACTCTCGCAGCTGCAACAAGGCGGCTATGTGATCAACGTGGCCCGTGGCAAGCACTTGGTGGACGAAGACCTTTTGGCCCTCATCGACAGCGGGCATCTGTCCGGGGCCACGCTCGATGTGTTCCGCACCGAGCCACTGCCTGCGGACCATGTGTTCTGGCAACACCCGAAAATCACCGTCACGCCGCACACCTCGGCCCGCACCCTGCGCGAAGAAAGCATCGCGCAAATCGTGGGCAAAATGCAGGCGCTGCAGCGCGGCGAGCCCATCCGTGGCGTGGTGGACCACCAGCGCGGTTATTGAACATTTACAGAATCTCATGACCCTACCTTCCCGCGTTCAACTCATCGACGTCGGCCCCCGCGATGGCCTGCAAAACGAAAAACAGCCCGTGCCTGCAGCGGTCAAGATCGAGCTGGTACACCGCCTGCAGGCCGCGGGCCTGACCGAGATCGAGGTCACCAGTTTTGTGTCTCCGAAGTGGGTGCCACAAATGGCCGACAACGCCGAGGTGATGGCGGGCATCGTGCGCCAAGCGTGCGTGCGCTATTCGGTGCTCACGCCCAACATGGTGGGCTTTCAGGCGGCGGTTGCTTCCAAGCCCGACGAGATCGTGGTCTTTGGTGCCGCCAGTCAGGCCTTCAGCCAAAAGAACATCAACTGCTCGATCGAAGAAAGCATGGAACGCTTTGCGCCCGTGGTGCAAGCGGCGCTAGCGGCGGGCATCGCGGTGCGCGGGGCCATGAGCTGCACCGTGGGCTGCCCTTATGAGGGCGAAGTCTCACCAGCCAGCGTGGCCCACCTGGCGGGTTTGATGAAGCAGATCGGCGTGCAGCGTGTGGACGTGGCCGACACCATTGGTACAGGCACACCGCTCAAGGTGCGGCGTGCCATCGAGGCCACGCTGCTGCACTTTGACATCGACCACATCTGCGGCCATTTTCACGACACCTACGGCCAAGCGCTCGCTAACACGCTGGCGGCGCTGCAAATGGGGGTGTGGAACTTCCAGTCGTCTGTGGCGGGTCTGGGCGGCTGCCCTTATGCCAAGGGTGCCACGGGCAACGTGGCCACCGAAGACGTGGTCTACATGCTGCACGGTATGGGCATTGAGACGGGCATTGACCTGGACAAATTGGTCGATGCCGGTGCTTTCATCAGCGACTTTTTGGGCCGCCAACCCAACTCGAATGTGGCCAAGGCCTTGTTAACCAAGCGGGCGGGTTGAGCGGGTTTTTATGGGGCCGCCATCAAGGCCCGTTGCCTTTCGGCGGTTGTCCATCGGCTTTGGCCGTTTCTTCTTGCATGGCGAGCGTCAGCGCCGCCGTCAGTTCGTCAAAGTGCGTGATCTCGGTCACGCCCGCGATGGTTTTGAGGCGGGGTGATTTGGGCTCAATCATCCAGGCCCGGTCGGCTTGACTGAGCATGTCCACGTCGTTGTCGTTGTCGCCCATGGCCCAGATGGTGTCAAAGCGCGGCTGAATGTCTTCGTGGCGAAACTGCACCAGTACATGGTGTTTGGAAATGCCGATGCGGACGGCGGCCGGGTCTGGTGCGTTCGGATCGGGCAAAAAGGCGCTGTTGATGCTCAATTCGCCTGTGCACACATCGCCTTGAAACTGCACCGTGTGCGCCAACGCGAAGTCGGCAAAGATGCGCTTTCTCAGCACCTCTGCGGCCACAAAATAACTGTCGGACACCACGCCCACCATGAAACCGGCCCGCTTGAAAGCCTTCACGCACTCGATCACGCCCGGCCGGATGGGCATGGCCTTGGCCACGGCTTCGAATTTTTGGCGGTGCACAAATCGGAAAATTTGCGCGATGTTGGCGCTGCGTGTGAGCGCGTCCGGGTTGGCACCATCCAGGTGCTTGTTCAGCTCGTCGACCTGGCCCGTGGCTTGCGCCAGCAAGGTGGCAAAGCGGCTGGTGGTCACTGTACCGTCCATGTCCAAGAGCAGCAGTTTCGTGCGATTTTTTTGACGCGTGATGGCGTAGTCCCACGAGGCGGTGGCTTGGCGCTGACTTTCGTACATGGCGGTGATTTGTTCCACATGCAAACGGCCTGATTCACGGGCGCGGCTGTAAATCACCCGCGAAACCTCGTTGGCCATCGAGGTCAGGTCATTGAGTGGTTGGCTGTCATGTTCGAGGTGACCAATGTCCACCTCGGCCAACTTGGCGTTGGCACGCCAGGCGTCAATCAGCAGGCCGATGTCCACGCCGTAGCCGTCTTCGAACGTGAGTTGTTGAAGCAGTGATTTGCGTGAAGCAATGATGCCGCCCAGGGGTTGGTTGAAGTGCGCCAGTTCCGGGAAAAACACCTTGAGCATGGGCTTGGCGGTGAGCTCGGTCACGCGACCGCCACCTCGGCCAAACCGAGCTTTCACAAATTCGGCATGACCCGCGAGCAAAGGGCGGGCCAAGTTGCTGATGATGCCGCTGCGCAGGCCTTTGAGGTCACCATCGAGGTAGACCAGAATTTCGCTTTGTGCCACCCGCGCCCCATCGGCCATGGAGGCACCCTTGCCCAGCAAGCTGCTGGTGATCACGCGGGCACCGGCTTCGCGGGCCAGGCTCACGGTGTTGTCGATCGAGCTGTCGTCCACCACGATCACTTCGGCCGTAGCCGAATCGCTCAGGGCGTAACGCACCACATCGGCGATGCGTTTTTGCTCGTTCAAAGCGGGGATGATGACGCTGACACAGGGCCCCAAGGGCGCCTCAAGAAGTAGAGGATCAGGTGCGGGCTCAGTGGGTTCGGGCGTGGCCGTGTCCAGCTTTTGCCAAGGGCTCAGGGGACGGCCGAGCCAATGCTGCAGGTCTTGCCATGCCTTTTGCCATGTGCGTTGCCAAATGTTCATGGGTGTTCACCTTTCGGGTTGATGAAGGCTGGGAGTCTGGTGACCCGGTGCGGTGTGCTTTATGGCCGCTGGCTGCATGATGAACCTGAAGACTCAGGTGCGGGCCTGCCCGTGGGTGGCCCAACAAGGGAAATCAGCCGCCCATCGGACATTGATTTTACATTTGAACAAATGCATGCCGATCAAAGACCCGGTGCCAGGCGGGTTGGGTCTTTGTCACCAAGGTGCCACCGTGCTTGGGGGAACAGACAGCCAATGGGTTGAAGTGCAGCTGAAAAGGCGCACGAACGGGGCGCAGTGTGTCCCCAACGGGGTCAAAACAGCCCAAAAAAGCGGTCCAAGCCAAGACGGCTTTCAGCTCTAGCCGTTCGCAGCCCGGTCGCTCACATCATGGCAATCGGGGTTTGCGCGGCTTTCTCGTCGACTTCCAGGCGGTTGATCAGCGCTGACAGGTTGTGCTCCAGTTGGAGCAATGTCACTTCATCCATGCGTTGCAGGGCATGGGGCAAGACGCCCGCAAAAGGCCCGGGTATTTTCTTGAGCAGTTTTACACCCTCGGGCAGCACATACAACTCCACCACGCGTCGGTCAGAGGCGGATTTTTCGCTGTGAAGCAAACCGCTTTTGATCAGCGAGCGCACCAAATTGCTGGTGGTCGACTGGTGAATGTCCATCAGCGCTGCCAGCTGTGTCACGCCCAATCCTTGGTGTTGGGCCACCAGGCTCAAGGCCCACACCTGGGCACCGCCGATGCCGGATTGTTTTTCCATGGTCTGGAAATGGCGTCTGACGGTGTTGAAAATCAACCTGAATTGCCGCAGAACCCGCGCAGCATGGTCATCAAGGGAGGGGTCTTCGCAAATTTCAGACGTGTGTCTCGGAGGGCGGAGTGGGGACATGGTGGCACGCAAGCTGGAGTCTGCGAAGCATACGACAAAGTGCTTGTCGTCATGGGTGCCCATCGGACAAAAAAAAGGGAGGCAAGCCTCCCTGAAGCCTTGTTCTGGCGTTGAAAAGGCATAGATATTATATTGGTACAAATAGAACGGGTTGACAGTGAAAACCCTAGTGTGAAAGGGCGGGTGTTGTCCCTGTATCCAAACCCTGTGATCAAGGAGCTGCCCCATGTTGTACCGGGACATGGACTTGCACGCACAATCAAAGGTTTGTAAATTCAATACCCCATAAAGTGTCGCGAAGATGAACCGGTTCGAACATCAGGCAATGCCCGAGGGTGTGCAAAGGGTCATGGCGCTCCTGCAATTGTCGGGGCATCTGGAGTCGCCTGTCATGTGGGTTGGTGATGTCTTGACACCACAAAATGCAGCCGCTGCGTACGCGTCTACCTCACAGGATGCCCCATGAGTGTGCAGACCAAAATACTGGCCCAACGCGCCGCACAAGTGTTGTCGGAGCCTGTGCCGCATGTGCCCTCGCCTTGTGTTTCGGTGTGCGTGATGGACCCTCACGCTGAGGTGTGTGTGGGTTGCTGGCGAAGCTTGGAAGAAATTGGGTCGTGGAGCCGCATGCCCGATGAAGCCAAGCGCCATGTTTGGCAACGCATTCAACAGCGCCTGACGGGCCAGGGCAACGCCTAATTCGCAGCAACAGCGCTGCGGTCCACCACAATCAACACATTACATGGCGCCTCTTCCACCAGCGATTTGGCGGTGGAGCCACTCCACCAGCGGCGCAGCAGGTTGGGTTCGTGCTTGTGTCCAACCACAATCAGGTCTGCGCCTGCGCGTTCGGCAAAGTCCGACAACTCCCGAATGACTTCACCTTTGAGCACTTGGCCCTGCACCGTGTATCCCATGGCTTGGAGAGTTTGCACGCCCTGAGCCAGTTGCCCTTTCAGAGTTTCTTCCAAAGGACCATTGTCGGCCGAGGAGTAGTAGCCCATCTCCATCGAGCCTACATCCAAAGGGTTGGGGGCTACCGCCACCAAGGTCAGGCGGGGTTGGCCCCAATGTGCCAACTCTTTGAGTTCCAGCATGGCTTTTTGACCACTGCTCGAACCGTCATAAGCCAAGATGATGTGCTTGTACATGCCGTCTCCTTGAGGTGCAGGGGGGTGACTCTGGTCCACAATGGACGTTGTGGACACTTATTTGTGCAAATGTATTCTACGGACAAGATGGTCCGCGCTACTTGGTGTTGACCCTATGGACTTTGGCGCAAACAATCCACCAAATGGCGAGCAAAGCAGGGGCATTACTTCATGAAAACCATTCACTTTTATCTCGATTTCATCTCACCTTACGCATGGCTCGGTTTTGATGCCTTGCCCCGGGCGTTGGAAGGCATCAGCCACCGCGTGGTGCACAAGCCAGTGCTGTTTGCGGCCATGCTCAAGCACCATGGCCAGCTGGGCCCGGCAGAAATCCCCAGCAAGCGCGACTGGACGTATCGGCAGGCGCTGTGGCTGGCCCGCCAGCAGGGCACGCCTTTGCAGTTACCGGCCATGCACCCGTTTAACCCGCTGGGCTTGTTGCGTTTGGCGACGGCGTGTGACGCCGACGGCACGCCCAGCCGTTACGTGTGCGAAAAAATATTCCGCCATGTCTGGTGCCATGGGCAGGACGCTGCCGACCCCGAGCGCCTAGCGGCTTTGACGGCGGAGCTGGCCCCAGCCCTTGACCCCAGCAGCGCTCCAGTGAAGCAAGCTTTGCAAACGCACGCCCAAGAGGCGATGGATCTGGGGGTATTTGGTGTACCCAGTTGGGTGGTGGATGGCCGCATTTTTTGGGGGCAAGATGCGCTGCCCATGCTGCGGGCTTACTTGTTGGGCGATACCTGGTTTGACGGGCCTGATTGGCAAGCCCCGGCATTGTGTGGGGTGGGTGTCAGGCGCTCATGATCCGAGTTGTTTTGTGACCCGTTCAACCGTCGGATGGCAGGGTGTTGCCTGCAGCAATTTCTTGTGCTTCCCAGCGGTTCATGAGCCACGCATAAATCACGACGATGCAGATGAACAGCAAGATGGAGCCTTGCGCAGCCATCCAAAAATACAAAGGCCATCCCCAAACCATCATGGCAAGATCACGCGCAAAAAAACTGGGGCCGAAGCTGATCAATAACCACGCCAGCAAAAGCACTGAAGTCAAAATGCGTTTTTTATGAACAAAAGCCATGGTGACTGTCTGCGTTAATTCTTGACGAAAGATTCGCCAATCCACTGAGCCGCTTTCTCGGCAATCATGAGTGTCGGGCTGTTGGTGTTGCCGCTGGTGATGGTGGGCATGACCCCGGCATCGACCACACGCAAACCCGCGATGCCGCGGACCTGCAAATGCCCATTGACCACCGCCATCGGGTCATCGTCGCGCCCCATGCGGGTGGTGCCCACTGGGTGGAAGATGGTACTGGCAATGTCACCGGCCAGTTTGGCCAGATCTTCATCACTTTGGTACTGCACGCCCGGTTTGAATTCTTCGGGCTGGAAAGGCTTCATGGCGTCTTGCGACATGATGCGGCGCGTCACGCGCAAACTGTCGGCGGCCACTTTGCGGTCTTCGGCAGTGGACAAGTAGTTGGGTGCAATGGCAGGTGCATCCTCAAAACGTGCACTGGTGATGTTCACCGTGCCCCGACTGGTGGGGTTGAGGTTGCACACACTGGCGGTGATGGCCGGGAAGCTGTGCAGCGGCTCGCCAAAAGCATCCAGACTCAAAGGCTGAACGTGGTATTGGATGTTGGCGTGAGGCTGCGCCGGATCGCTCTTGGTGAAGGCACCCAGCTGGCTGGGTGCCATGCTCATGGGGCCTGTGCGTTTCAAGGCATACTCCAGCCCGATCATGGCCTTGCCCCACAGGCTGTTGGCCAAGGTGTTCAGGGTTTTGGCGCCTTTGACTTTGTAGACCGAGCGGATTTGCAAGTGGTCTTGCAGGTTGGCCCCGACGCCGGGCAGGTCGTGTTTCACTTCAACGCCAGCACCTTGCAATACAGCGGAAGGCCCGATGCCCGAGAGCTGCAGAATTTGTGCAGACCCGATGCTGCCCGCGCTCAAAATGACTTCTTGTGTGGCCTTGACGCTGACCATCTCCCGCCCTGTCCAGACTTGGGCGCCTGTGCAACGCTTTTGGCCATTGGCCTGGGGCTCAATCAAGAGCTGGCTCACCTGGGATGAGTTCCACAACACAAAGTTGGGGCGCGAAGTGCAGGTGGGGCGCAAAAACGCTTTGGCCGTGTTCCAGCGCCAACCATTGCGCTGGTTCACATCGAAGTAAGACACGCCCTCGTTGTTGCCCCGGTTGAAGTCGTCGGTGGCGGGAATGCCCGCTTGCTGGGCAGCTTGCGAAAACGCGTCCAGCACGTCCCAGCGCAGCCGCTGTTTTTCAATGCGCCATTCGCCCCCGGAGTTGCGCTCAAGCAAGCTCTGCAGGTAGGCGCCTTTGGGCAAGTCTGTGGTGGCCAGCAGATCTGACTTGTCCCCTTTGGCCCCATGAAATTCGTTGGCGCCCTTGTAATGGTCTTCGTGAAGCTTGAAGTAAGGCAAGCTTTGGTCCCAGCGCCACGCATCGTTGCCTGTGATTTGCGCCCACTGGTCGTAGTCACGCGACTGGCCGCGCATGTAGATCATGCCGTTGATGCTGGAGCAGCCACCCAAAACCTTGCCACGGGGGTAACGCAAGCTGCGCCCATTCAGGCCTTCGGTGGCTTCCGTTTGGTAAAGCCAGTCGGTACGCGGGTTGCCGATGCAGTAAAGGTAGCCAACAGGAATGTGGATCCAGTGGTAATTGTCTTTTTGACCGGCCTCGATCAACAGCACACGTTTGCTGGCATCGGCACTCAGGCGGTTGGCCAGCAGGCATCCAGCCGTGCCGCCGCCAACGATGATGTAGTCATAGGTGTTGTCGTTCATGGGTATTTCTATGAGCTGCAAGTTTCCACGCCATGGTGATGAGTGGAGGTACTTTAATGGATTAAGTCTCAGGCGTCCTCATGCCGCTGCCAAGCGATGTTCTGTTGCCCAGGGCCATTTGTGCGGAAGAAAAGTGTCCAATCTAGGGAAAACACTTAGGAATGTTTTACTTGATTTGAGGACTTGGGGTCTTCTTAGCAATGCTTGTGTAAGGAAGCGTCGACACAGTCCCCCCTGTGAAGTCTCGCACTGAGAATTTAGAGACTAGCAAAACGTGGCGGTTGAACCCGCCGAAATCACATAAGCATCACAACAGGAGATGACTTTCATGACAACTGATAGCAACGCAAAGGCCTACTGGTCGGCGACGCTGGGCTTGCTGACCAAGGTTTTGGTCATCTGGTTCCTGTGTTCGTATGGCGCAGGCATCTTGTTCGCACCCGCACTCAACAGCATCCAACTCGGCGGTTACCCCCTGGGTTTCTGGTTTGCTCAACAAGGCTCGATTTACATCTTTATCGCTTTGATCTTCTGGTACGCCAAGAAGATGGGCGAGATCGATCGTCAATTCGGCATGCAAGAAGACTAAAAGGAAGACCAACATGGAACTCCAAACCACCATTTATCTGTTCGTGGGTTTGAGCTTTGCGCTCTACCTCGGCATCGCCTTCTGGGCACGCGCGGGCAGCACGTCCGAGTTTTACGTTGCTGGCGGCGGTGTTCACCCCGTGACCAACGGTATGGCCACGGCCGCTGACTGGATGTCGGCTGCTTCGTTCATCTCCATGGCCGGTCTGATCTCCAACATGGGCTACGGCGGCGCCGTGTTCTTGATGGGCTGGACCGGCGGTTACGTGTTGCTGGCCATGTTGCTGGCTCCGTACCTGCGCAAGTTCGGCAAGTTCACCGTGCCCGAGTTCATTGGCGACCGCTTCTACTCGAAGACCGCCCGTAACATCGCCGTGCTGTGCTTGTTGGTCGCTTCGCTGACCTACATCATTGGCCAAATGACCGGCGTGGGCGTGACCTTCGCTCGTTTCTTGGGCGTGACCAGCGAGCAAGGCATCTACATTGGCATGGCCATTGTGTTTGCTTACGCGGTGTTCGGCGGCATGAAGGGCATCACCTACACCCAAGTGGCTCAGTACTGCGTGCTGATCTCGGCTTACTTGGTGCCTGCCTTCTTCATCTCCTTGAACCTGACCGGCAACCCTTTCCCTCAGTTGGGTTTGGGCTCTGACTTCATCGGCACCGACGTGTCCTTGTTGTCCAAGCTCGACCAAGTGGTGACCGATCTGGGCTTCAACCAGTACACCACCACGGCCGCAGGCTCCAAGCTGAACATGTTCGTGTACACCGTGTCCTTGATGATCGGTACCGCGGGTCTGCCCCACGTGATCGTTCGCTTCTTCACCGTGCCCAAGGTCGCTGATGCCCGCGCATCCGCTGGCTGGGCTTTGGTTTTCATCGCTTTGCTGTACACCACGGCTCCTGCGGTGGGCGCCATGGCCAAGTTCAACCTGCACGCCACTGTGAACACAGCCGCTGTGACCGGTGGTGACTTGTACGCTGCTGACGCCAGCTTGAAGTACGAAGCCCGTCCTGACTGGATGAAGCGCTGGGAAAAAACCGGTCTGCTGAAGTTTGAAGACAAGAACGGCGACGGCCGCATCCAGTACTACAACTCTGCCACCAAGAACGAAGCCGTGAAAGCCAAGGCCGACGCCGCTGGCTGGAAGGGCAACGAGTTGAGCGTGAACGCCGACATCATCGTGTTGGCCAACCCCGAAATCGCCTTGCTGCCCAACTGGGTGATCGCTTTGGTGGCCGCCGGTGGTTTGGCTGCTGCGCTGTCGACTGCTGCGGGCTTGCTCTTGGCCATCTCGTCGGCCGTGTCGCACGACCTGATCAAGGGTGCTATCAACCCCAACATCAGCGAAAAAGGCGAACTCATGGCCGGTAAGATCGCCATGGCTGCTGCCATTTTCGTGGCGGGCTGGTTGGGTCTGAACCCACCTGGCTTTGCGGCCGGTACCGTGGCCTTGGCCTTCGGTATTGCAGCTTCCACCATCTTCCCTGCGTTGATGATGGGTATTTTCAGCAAGACCATCTCCGACAAAGGCGCCAGCGCCGGTATGTTGGCTGGTTTGGCTGTGACGCTGTTCTATGTGTTCGCACACAAAGGCATCTTCTTCATCAAGGGCACCGCCTACCTGGATCTGATCGGTGGCGCCAACGCGTTCTTCACCATCACCCCCGAAGCCTTTGGCACCGTGGGCGCGATCGTGAACTTCGCTGTCGCTTACTTGGTCAGCAAGATGTCGGCACCTGTGCCACAGCACATCCAGGAATTGGTGGAGTCGGTTCGCGTGCCCAAGGGTGCGGGTTCTGCCGCTGCTGGTCACTGAGATCACGCTTCACTCAGTGCGGTAAAAGCCGCATTGATCTGAAATGCAAAAGCCCCGTCAGGCAGCTGACGGGGCTTTTTTGATGAGTGACAATACGTCACTAAACGAGGGAAATGCCATGGAAGTGTTGATTCAAGTGCCGATTTTTGATTGGTTCTTTTTACTGGCCCTGTTCCCAATCTCCTTTTTTTGGGTCAGGCGCTCGTATCGAATTTTGATCAAGCGTGATTTTTCAGAGGTGGCCCTTAAAAAAGGCATGCCACCCACGAACGCCGAGCACTATGCACCCTACGAGTTTGTGATCAACTTTGTGCCTGCCATTGTGTTGATTGGCGTGCTGGTGTCTTCGTTGTTGCCTCTGTTGTGGATGTTGGGGGATGTGAACTGGGACCTGGATGGCTTGATCTTGAGCCGCGACGACAGGCTCATGTTCGCGGGTGTGACGATCTGGCTCAAGGTGTTTGGCTCATTTGCCCTGAGCCGTCAGGCCCATGGACTGGGGCCAAAGACCAAAACCCCCAAGGGTGGACCTGCAAAGTCCAAAGGCTGATGCCAATCCACGGGGTGCCCCAATCAGTCGATGGTGCTTCGGCATGAGTTGGAAGCTGCAATCAGCCCTGACGGTGGTGGTCGCTTTGGCCTTGGCCGTGTTGGGCGTGGGCCTGGTGTGGGCTGTGCTCACACCTGAGCAGGCCGCGCAGCTGGGCACACTGTTGTCGGGTGTTTGGCCGATGGCCCTGCTCGCGCTTTTGCCCGTGGTGGGGCTGTCGGTGTGGTTTTGGCGCGGGCACGATCGCCGATACGCTCAGGGCCCGGACCGCCTGATGGAGAAGGTCAAGCTGCTCAGCGCAGCGGCGCAAAGCCAGCAGCTCGATGTTCGCGCTGAGCCGCCCGAGCTGCAGCGCTTGGGCGAGGCCATCCATGCACTGGCCGCGCAGCGAGACCGCTGGCGGGACGACGTGCAAAGCCAAGTGGCCCAGGCCAGCCAAAACATTCAGCAAGAGCGCAACCGATTGGCCGCACTGATGTCCGAGCTGAACCAGAGCGTGGTGGTGTGCAACTTGGATGGCCGAATTGTCTTGTTCAACAACCGAGCGCGTTTGGCCTTCAGGGTGATGTCGGGCGCCTCATCGCTGGCCGGCGGCGCCGAATGGATGGGCATTGGGCGGTCGATTTATGCCGTGCTCGACCGGCCCTTGTTGGCCCATGCGCTGGAAAACTTGCGTCAGCGCATGGCGCGTGGGGCCAGTCAGCCTTCCACACAGTTCCTGACCAGCACTGCCTCTGGTCAGTTGCTGCGGGTGCACATGGCACCGGTTGGCTCTGGCGCAGCCCTCGAAACCAGTGCCGCCGCGGGTGGCGTGGACATCCACGGCTTTGTGTTGACACTCGACAATGTGACCCACAGCTTCGAGGAGGCATCCCAGCGGGAACAACGGTTGCTGAGTCTGGCCGAGGCTTCTCGCGCATCGCTGGCCAAGGTGCAGTCGGCCGTTGACCTGTTGATGTTGGACGACTTGGCTCCCGAGGCGCGGCAGAAATCCCTGCATGCGGTGCGCGAGGAAGTGGGCGCCATGGGCCAGCGCATCACCGATCTGGTGGCCCGCTCCACCGAAACCCTCAAGACCCGCTGGCCGCTTGAAGACATGTTGGGCGCAGATTTGGTGCTGGCCGCTCAGCGACGCATCGTCAGCCACTGCGGGCGAGACACGGGCGATGTGGTGCTGGACAACGTGGATCCACAGGTCTGGCTCAAGGTGGACAGCTTTGGTGTGCTGCAGGTGCTGACCTACCTGGCCAGTCGTTTGTTTGACGAGTTCGAGCTGCGTTTTGTGCAGCTGCGGCTGGCGCAGGCCAACGACAAAGTGCACTTGGACTTGGTCTGGACCGGCCAGGCCATGAGCACAGAAACTGTGATGGGCTGGGAGCTGGACCCGATGCACCAGGGGCAGGACCGCAGCCCCTTGACCGTGCGCGACGTGATGGATCGGCACGGCGGCGTGATGGGGTTTGAGCGCGAACGCACGCGCCACCAGGCCTTCTTCCGGTTGGTCTTGCCCCGGGCCGGGGCGCAAGAAGGCATCGAGGCCGCGTATGTATTGAGCCAAGACAGCCGCCCCGAGTACTACGACTTTGACCTGTTCCAGATGTCCGAGTCGCACCACAGCTTGGACGAGCGACTGCTCAAGAGCCTGAGCTACACCGTGTTCGACACCGAGACCACGGGCCTGAACCCTTCGCAAGGCGACGAGATTCTCCAGATCGGGGCCACGCGCATCGTCAATGGCCGTCTGTTGCGTCAGGACGCGTTCGAGCAGTTGATCGACCCGGGCCGCAGCATCCCTGCTGCGTCCATTCCGTTTCACGGCATCACGCCCGAGATGGTGCAGGGCCAACCGCGCATTGGGCAGGTGCTGCCCACCTTCCATGCCTATGCCCACGATACGGTGCTGGTGGCGCACAACGCCGCTTTTGACATGAAGTTCTTGCAGCTCAAAGAGGCCAGCACAAGATTGCGTTTTGACCAGCCGGTGCTCGACACCTTGCTGCTTTCGGCCGTGATCCACCCCAACCAGGCGTCGCACCGCCTGGAGGCGATTGCCGAGCGCATGAACATCACCGTGCTGGGGCGGCACACCGCCTTGGGCGACGCGATGGTCACGGCCGAGGTGTTCTTGCGCATGATTCCCTTGTTGGCCGAGATGGGCATCCACACCTTGGGCCAGGCCCGTGAGGCGGCGCAAAAAACCCATTTCGCACGCTTGAAATACTGAAACTTTAAAACCGCCCCGACTGGTAGCGCTGGCCCAGTACGTCTTGCAAGGACTGAATGACCGAAAACGCATCGCGCAGATGCCCGCGCTCAAAGTTCGACAGCTCATGCAGGTGCAGGTAGTTGTCGGGTTCCAGGCCCTGCTGCATGCGATGGGTCTGGTGCGTGATGCGTTGGCTGGAGACAAACTCAAGTGCGTCGCGCAAGTCGCGTGAGCCTTGTTCCGACAGCTCGCCCAGTTGGGCGGCTTGTTCGATGCGGTCGCTGGTGTTGACCTCGTGCAGGCCCGCAGCCAGCGCGTAGATGCGCCCCAGGTCCACGATGGGCGCAATCGCCTGGTGCTTCAAGTCCACGGTGCCCGCGTGTTCGCCGCCTCGGATCAGCGAGATCTGGCCAAACAGGTTGAGCGGCGGGCGCTGCTTTTGTGCGTTGTTCACCACATGCGCCAAAAACAGGCTTTGCTGGGGTGTTTGTGCCAGCACTTCACTGCGCAAGCTGTGCAGCAGTTCGTGTTGGCCATACACCGCACGCAGGTCAAAAAACACCGTGACCAACATCAAGGCCTTGGGGTCTGGGGTGTGGGTCCACTTGTCAAAATATTCCCGCCAAACACGCAGGGGTTGCCGCCACTGGTCGGTCATGGCCATCATCTCGCCCGGGCAGTGGATGTAGCCGCAAGCGGCCAGGCCATCACACACGCGGCGGGCCAGGGCCTTGAAATAGTCGCCATGCAGGGCCGGGTCGTAGGCGTCGTCGAGCACCATGCAGTTGTCCTGGTCCGACTTGGCGGTTTGTTCGCAACGCCCTTGTGAGCCGGCCGCTACCCACACATAGCCCACTGGCGGCGGGCCGAGTTCGGCTTCGGCCAGGTGAATCAGGCGGCTGGTCAGCGCGTCGGTGATGGTGGTGATGACGTGGCCGGTGTTGTAGGCGCTGGTGTGCGCTGCGCTCAGGTTTTGTTGCAGGGCTTTGACACGTTGGCTGATGGCCACCAGCCCGTCCAGACTGCTTTGTTGGTGGATGTCGCCCGCCAAATACACCGCAGAGGTGCTTTGCTGCTGTGTCAGGTCGGTGGCGGTCACCATGCCGGCGATGCGACGCCCGTCCATGATGGGCACATGGTGGATGTTGTGCCGGGTCATCAGCAGCAAAGCCTCAAAAGCCGGGCTGCGCTGGTCCAGCGTCAGGGGCGTAAGGGTGGCAATGTCGGCGGCTGGGCGCGACAGGTCCAGCCCCTCGGCCACCACCCGGTTGCGCAGATCGCGGTCGGTGACCAGGCCCAACAAATGGCCCTCCTCGACCAGCATGACCGAGGACACATTGCGCTCGCGCATGGTGCGTGCCACCGCCAGCACGCTGGCTTGGGGTGGCAAGGTGATGGGCGGGTGCTTGATCAAGTCTTGCAAGCGCATGCTGAGCAAGTTGGTGTCGTTGCCCGTTGCCACTGCAGCGGCTGAAACGCCGGGTATTTGGCCATCCAGGGGCACGGGCAAGAAGTGGGTGAGCACCGGTTCGCGGGCCAACAAGGCTTGCAGGCAGGACTCGGGCACTTGCAACAACCGACAGTCTTCGGTGGCGGTGGCCTTGCAGCTGTGCTGCAACGTCCAGGGCGTCACGCCTGCGCCAAAAGACTCGCCCGCTAACAGCGTGTGGGTGTGCGCCAACTCTGGATCGTTCAGGTCCACACGCCCTTGCAAAATCAGCCACAGATGGGCGCTCCATTGGCCTGCACGGGCCAGCAGTTCGCCTGCGTGCACATTCAACACTTGGCTTTGTGCCAGCAAGTCTTGCCGATTGGTTTCGCTCAGCAAGCCCCAAACGCGGTGCTGGGCCAGGCTGTCCGACCAGACATGGGAGGTGGATGACATGTTCAAAGTCCCTGTTTTCGGGGTGATGTTTGCCTTTTCATTGTCGCAGACGGTGCGTGTGACAAGCCACGCCGTGCTGTGGATTTCCTGATCCCGGTCAAGAAAAAGGGGCAAGCGCTGCTTTGCCAAGGGACATGGGGCACAGCCCTAGAATGTTTGGCCTCCACCCCATAAAGCCCGTCCATGTCCCAAGGCCTCATCCGCATCCGTGGTGCCCGTCAGCACAACCTCAAAAACATTGACCTCGACATCCGCACCGGTGAACTCACGGTGGTCACCGGCCCAAGCGGTTCGGGCAAGTCGAGTCTGGTGTTCGACACGCTGTACGCCGAAGGCCAGCGCCGCTATGTAGAGACCTTCAGCGCCTACGCCCGCCAGTTTTTGGATCGCATGGACAAACCGGCGGTGGACAAGGTCGAAGGCGTGCCCCCGGCCATTGCGATTGACCAGACCAACCCGGTGCGCAGCTCGCGCTCTACCGTGGGCACCATGACCGAGCTGAACGACCACCTGAAGCTGTTGTTCGCCCGCTTGGGCCAGCTGTTTGACAAAGACACCGCACAGCCCGTGCGCCACGACAACCCCGACACGATTTATGCTGAACTGGCCCAGCGTGCCGCGCAAGCGGGCGACCCACGCCTGTATCTGACCTTCCCGGTGGAGCTGCCCGCCAACACCAGCGCCGAGCAGGTCGAGCAGTGGCTGTCGGCCAGCGGCTTCACCAAGGTGCAGGCCGAACGCGAAGTGGCCACACTCACCGGTCCGCGCAAAGTGCTGGACGTCATCGCCGACCGCTTTCGCATCGGCACCGCCGAAAAAGCCCGCGTGGTCGAAGCCATCGAAGTGGCCCTGAAACGCGGTGGCCGCTTGAATGTGTATGTGGAGAAATTGGGGTCAGATCCCAATTTCTCCGCTGCTTCCTCCCCTGAGCCCGCCTTTGACATCTGGCGCTTTTCTACGGGCCTTCATTGCCCGGACAGCGATTTGCGCTACACCGACCCGATCCCGTCAATGTTCTCTTTCAACTCCGCCGTGGGCGCGTGTGAGACCTGTCGGGGTTTTGGCCGGGTGATCGGCGTGGACTACGGCCTGGTCATACCCAACCCCAAGCTCACACTGCGGGCCGGGGCCATCAAGACGCTGCAAACCCCCGCATGGCAAGAAAACCAGGACGATCTGATGCGCCACGCCGAGGCCGCAGGCATTCCGCGTGACACCGCTTGGGACAAGTTGACGAAAGCCCAGCAAGACTGGGTGATCAACGGCTCACCCGAGTGGAAGGGCCGCTGGAACCACCAGTGGTATGGCGTGAAGCGTTTCTTTGAGTATCTGGAGAGCAAGGCCTACAAGATGCACATCCGTGTGCTCTTGTCCAAGTACCGCAGTTACACCGAGTGCCCAACGTGCCAAGGGGCACGTTTGAAGACCGAGAGTTTGCTTTGGCGCATTGGCAGTCACTCGGATGCCGATGGCGTCTTGCCCGTGGACAAGCGTTTCATGCCAGCAGGTGTGAAGTGGACCCGTGCGCAGTTGGAGGCGTTGCCGGGTTTGAGCCTGCACGACATGATGATCATGCCGCTGGACCGGTTGCGATTGTTTTTTGACCGGTTGTCTGCTTCTGGTTTGGCGTCTCTGGCTTCAGGGGAGGCTTCGGCCGGGGATGGGCTGGGCGACGATTTTGGCGTACCCCCGCCGTATGAGGAGCCCGCCCCCCGCTCTGATGCAGACCGAACCGCCGAAGAAACC
>JANQXJ010000074.1:0-4351 GCA_030729445.1 Limnohabitans sp.
ACATCCTAGAGCGCGGCATCTTCGCCACCCGCCAACTGGCCAAGCGGCAAATCACCTGGCTGCGCAGCATGCCCGATCGGGTGGTGGTAGCTGCCGATGCACCTGATGCCCTACAGCAAGTTCTCCAGGCCGCAGCAGCCCACCTGCGCTAATCCCCAGCGTCTTTTCGCCGACCGCTTTTGATCTTGGCCTGGATCGCCTTGCCCTCCAGCCGCCTTTGCACCGAGCCATAGGTGGGCTTGGTGGCCTTGCGGGGTTTGGGCGGCTTGGCGTACAGGTCCAAGGTTTCGTAAAGCCTGGCCCAAGCGTCCACCCGGTTGGCCTCTTGTGTGCGGTGTTTTTGGGCTTTCAGAATGAAGACACCCTCTAAGGTCAGGCGGCTGTCGCCCGACTGCAGCCAGCGCTGCTTCACGTCGTCGGGCAAAGCGGAGCCCGCCACATCAAAGCGCAACTGGATGGCGCTGGAGACCTTGTTGACGTTTTGCCCACCCGGGCCTTGCGCCCGTATGGCGCTGAGTTCGACTTCGGCGTCGTCGATGTGCAGGGCGTGTTTCATGGTGCTGGCCTGTGGGTGCACGATTGCGGCCAAAGGCCACAGCGCTTACTGCAGCGGGCCCTTGAGGTTTTCGGGCACAGGCAAAGCCATGACATCGATGCCTTCGTCGATCAAGGCCTCGGTTTCTTCGCGTGTGGCTTGGCCTCGAATGTTGCGCTCTTCGCGCTCACCGTAGTGAATTTTGCGGGCTTCTTCGGCGAATTGAGTTCCCACATCTTCGGTGTTGGCCATGACGTGGCGCACCACCTTCATCATGGCCGCTTGCATCTGCTGCAAAGCTTCGGGCGCAACAGCAGGTAGGGCTGCAGCGGTCGAGGGGGCCTGGACAGCACGGCTGGGCGGGCTGACTGGGGCACTGGCATCGCCTGCTCCAGGAGCACCCTGCCCCGGATTGGACTCGGGGGACGCGCCGTGGCCCAAATTCAGGCGCGGCGCTGACAGCATTTTGGTGATGTCGCTGTCATTGCAGACCGGGCAAGTGACCATGCCCCGCTCGCGCTGGATGTCGTAGTCGGCCTGGGAGCCAAACCAGCCCTCGAAGCTGTGACCCAGGGCACATTGCAGGTCCAAGACTTTCATGAGGCGGGTGTGGAGAGGGTTTGCCAATGCAGGGGCCACTGGCCCGATTGCACATTTTGCAACCAAAGCAGACCCGTCAAGGTTTTGGCATCGGTCAACAGCCCTTGCTGGCAAGCGGCCATCAACTCGGCAGGGGTGGCGGTGAACACATCCAAAAACTCATCGGTGTCCAGCTGACGCTCACCCAAAGACAGGTCTTTGGCAAACCAGATCTCGATCACCTCGGTCGAATAAGCAATCACCGGGTGCAACACCCCTGCGCGTGCCCACTGGCGGGCGGTGTAGCCGGTTTCTTCGAGCAGCTCGCGTTGGGCGCAGAGCCAAGGGTCTTCGCCAGGATCGAGCTTACCGGCCGGAAATTCGGTCATGACCTGGCCCACGGGGTAGCGGAACTGCCGCTCCATCACCAGGCGTAAACCGTCGGGTGTGTCGAGCATGGGGATGACCATCACCGCCCCGGGGTGCACCACGTATTCGCGGGTCGCCAGGTTTTGGTTGGGCAAGCGCACGGTGTCGCGAAAAGCGTGCAGGAATCGCCCGCGCAAGAGCTCTTCTTGGTGTACCCGGTGTTCGATCAGGTGGTCGTCAGACATGCAAACCCGTGTGAGTGCGGCACTGCGCTCAGTGTTTGCGGTGCATCAGGTAGCGGTAAACAAAACCCGGAAAGGCCAGCGTGACGAACATGGTGCCCGTGACCGCATAAAACTCCCAGCCCTGCGGCGCCACCTGCCCACCATGGTTTTCCAAAGCCAGACCCACACCACCCACCACAAAGTACAAGACCACCAACTCCATCAAGCGCCAAAACAAAGGCTTGGACACGCGCTGGGGGCCCAGTAGCAGGATGCGCTGGTTGAAAAACGGCATATTGGCGGCCACGAAGGCCAACAGGATCAACAAACCGATTTGGGTGGAGGTGCTCATGGTGCGGTGTTCAAACGATCAAGCCGCGAGCATACTGACAATCGAGTCGGCACACAAAGCCATGAGTGCGCCAGGGAAAATGCCCAGCAACAAAACCAACAAGCCGTTGGTGGACAAGACCAAGCGCACGTCGAGCGAGGCCGACACGGTGGTGGCGGTGACCGGCTCGTCAAAGTACATGACCTTGACCACACGCAAGTAATAAAACGCACCGATCAGCGACATGATGACCGCAAAAATCGCCAAGCCCAGATAGAAGCCCTGACCCGAAGCCACCAAAGACTGCAGCACCGACAGCTTGGCATAAAAGCCCACCATGGGCGGAATACCGGCCATGGAGAACAGGCAAATGGCCATCACGCCCGCGTACAAGGGGCTGCGCTGGTTCAGACCGGCCAAGTCGGTGATCTCTTCACTCTCAAAGCCCTGGCGGGCCAGCAACATGATCACGCCGAAAGCGGCCAAGGTGGTCAAGACATACGACACCATGTAGAACATGGCTGAGCTGTAGGCGTTGGCGGCCAAAGTGGTCTCGCCATTGATCACGCCCGCCACAAAACCCAGCAGCACAAAACCCATTTGCGAGATGGTCGAATAGGCCAGCATGCGCTTGAGGTTGGTCTGTGCAATGGCCGCGAGGTTACCGATGAGCAAGGAGCCGATGGCCAGCAAGGCCAGCATTTGTTGCCAGTCAAAGGCCAGGGGCAACAGGCCCTCGACCAACAAACGCACCAGGATGGCAAAAGCCGCCAACTTGGGGGCGCCACCAATCATCAAGGTTGCCGCAGTGGGCGCGCCTTGGTAGACGTCGGGAATCCACATGTGGAAAGGCACGGCACCGATCTTGAAGGCCAAACCGGCCACGATGAAGACCAAACCGAACACCAGCACCTGGTGGTTCACCTGCCCCGAAGCAATGGCTTTGAGCACGGCCGACAACTCCAGGCTGCCGGTTGCGCCGTACATCATGGACATGCCGTACAGCAAGAAGCCCGACGCCATGGCGCCCAGCACAAAGTACTTCATGGCCGCTTCACTGGCTTGGGTGTGGTCGCGGCGCAGAGCCACGAGCGCATAGCTCGACAAGGTCAACAGCTCCAGGCCCAAATAGATCACGATGAAATTCTGGCCCGAGATCATCATGCTCATGCCCAGCAAGGCAAACAGGCTGAGGCTGAAAATCTCACCGCCACGCAACATCTCGCGGTCAGCGGCATAGGGACGGGAATAGACCAGGGTCACCATCACGGCGATGGTGGCAAAGCACTTGAGCCAGTGGCCCATCGGGTCGCTGACCACCATGCGGCCAAAGCCGTACAGCGTTTGCCCAGCATCCGCGTATACAGCATGGAGCAGCGCCACGCCCGCCAAAGTTGCGAGCGTCAGCACATAGGTGCCCGTGCGCTTGGGGCTTTTCACGAAGAGGTCGGCCAGTGTCACCACGCAGGCCATGACCAGCAACACGATCTCCGGATACATCGTCATCCAGCTGGAGTTGTCCATCATCTGTGTTCTCTCAATTGTTCTATTCAGGCGAAACGTTCAGGCCCCGGCCGCTCAAGGCAGCTTGGACACGGCCACGTGCTTGAGCAAGTCCATCACCGAGGCATCCATCACATCGGTGAAAGGTTTGGGGTAAATGCCCATGTAGAGCACGGCCACGGCCAGTAGGGCCAGCATCAGGAATTCACGCGCATTGATATCGGTGAGGGCCTTGACGTCCTCGTTGGTCACCGGACCCAAGTACACGCGCTTGAACATCCACAAGGTGTAGGCCGCACCAAAGATCAGGGCCGAAGCGGCCAGCAAGCCGATCCAGAAGTTGAACTTCACAGCGCCCAAAATCACCATCCACTCGCCCACAAAACCAGCGGTGCCCGGCAAGCCCGCATTGGCCATGGCAAAGAGCAAGGCAAACGCGGCGAACTTGGGCATGGTGTTGACCACGCCGCCGTAGCTGGCGATCTCACGCGAATGCACGCGGTCGTACAAAACGCCGATGCACAAGAACATGGCGGCCGACACAAAGCCGTGGGCAATCATCTGCACAATGGCGCCGGACACGCCCAGCGGGTTGAAAATGAAGAAACCCAAAGTGACAAAACCCATGTGCGCCACCGACGAATACGCCACCAGCTTCTTCATGTCCTGCTGGACCATGGCGACCAGGCCCACATAAATCACAGCCACCAGCGACAGCACGATGATCAACATGCCCCACTCGCGGGCCGCATCGGGGGCGATGGGCATGGAAAATCGCAGGAAGCCATAAGCGCCCAGCTTGAGCATGAT
>JANQXJ010000074.1:4451-6499 GCA_030729445.1 Limnohabitans sp.
AGGAAAAACTTGAAGGCGGCGTAAATCTTGTTCGGTCCACCCCAGATACCAATGATCAGGTACATCGGGATCAGGGTCGCTTCAAAGAAGACATAGAACAAGATGCCGTCAAGCGCACTGAACACCCCGATCATCAGACCCGACAGGATCAGGAACGCGGCCATGTACTGGTTGACTTTGCGGGTGATGACTTCCCAGCCCGCAATGACCACCACCACGTTGATGAATGCCGTTAAAGGCACCAGCCACAGCGAGATGCCGTCCACACCCAGGTGGTAGTGCACATTGAAGCGCTCGAACCACATGGCTTTTTCGACAAACTGCATCTCGGATGTGCCGAGCTGAAAGCCCGAAATCAAAGGCAGTGTGACCAGCAAACTGGCGATCGCGCCGATCAGCGCCAGCCAGCGCACTGCGCCCGCTTGGCTGTCGCGACCAAAGGCCAGCAAGACGACACCGAACGCAATCGGCATCCAGATGGCAAGGCTTAACAATCCCATTTTTATCTCGTCCTCAAAACTGTTAAGCGAGCCAGACGAAATACGTCATCAGCACGAACACACCCAAAATCATCACCAGGGCGTAGTGGTACAGGAAACCCGACTGGAACCAGCGCACCAGGCCAGAGACCAGACCCACCACTTTCCAGGAGCCGTTCACGAAGAAGCCGTCGATGATGGCGCCGTCGCCCACCTTCCACAGGCCTCGGCCCAGACCCCGCGCACCCTTGGCCAGGATGTTTTCGTTGATCCAGTCCATGAAGTACTTCTGCTCCAGCACCACGATGAGGGGACGCAAGACGCGGGCAAAGAAAGCCGGGACCTTGGGGTTGACCAGGTACATGTACCAAGCGGTCACCACACCGGCCAAGGCCAGCCAGAACGGCGCGGTACTCAGTCCGTGTACAGCCATCGCCACGGGGCCGTGGAACAACTGACCCAGTTGCTGCATGGCGGGGTGTTTGGCCGCATCGATGAAGATCACGTCTTTGAAGAACTCGCCATACAGCATGGGCTGGATGGTCATGAAACCAATCACCACCGAAGGAATCGCCAGCAAGACCAGCGGCACCGTCACCACCCAAGGGGACTCGTGTGGTTTGTCATGACCGTGGCCGTCTGCGTGATCGTTGTGCCCATGGTGGTCATCGTGGCCGTGGTGGGCGTCCGGGTTCTGGTCGTAACGCTCTGGGCCGTGGAAGACCAAGAAGTACATGCGGAACGAATAGAAGGCCGTCACAAACACACCCGCCAAAACCGCGAAATTGGCAAAGCCAGCGGCAGGCAGCGTGCTCAGGTGCACCGCTTCAATGATGCTGTCCTTGGAGTAAAAACCCGAGAACAGGGGCGTGCCGATCAAGGCGAGTGAACCCAGCAGCGACGTGATCCAGGTGATGGGCATGTACTTGCGCAAGCCACCCATGTAGCGGATGTCTTGGTTGTGGTGCATGCCCATGATGACCGAGCCTGCGCCCAAGAACAACAACGCCTTGAAGAACGCGTGCGTCATCAGGTGGAACACAGCCACCGAGTAAGCCGATGCGCCCAAAGCCACCGTCATGTAACCGAGCTGCGACAAAGTGGAATAAGCCACCACGCGCTTGATGTCGTTTTGGATGATGCCCAAAAAGCCCATGAACAGCGCGGTGATGGAGCCGATGACCATCATGAAGTTGAGCGCCGAATCGGACAACTCGAACAGCGGTGACATGCGGGCCACCATGAAGATACCGGCCGTCACCATGGTCGCGGCATGGATCAGGGCCGAGATGGGCGTGGGGCCTTCCATGGAGTCGGGCAGCCACACGTGCAGCGGGAACTGGGCCGACTTGCCCATGGCACCGATAAAGAGGCAAATGCAGATCACGGTGATCAGCATGGCGTCCATGCCAAAGATGTACCAAGGGAAATCGATCTGGGCCAACTCACCCGCTTTGGCGAACAGCTCGGTGTAGTTGAGTGTGCCCGTGTAGGCGGCGATCAGGCCAATACCAATGATGAAGCCAAAGTCACCCACACGGTTGACCAAGAAGGCCTTCATGTTGGCAA
>JANQXJ010000075.1 GCA_030729445.1 Limnohabitans sp.
ATGCCGGAGGTGTCCCAGAGTTGGCTCATGTCTTATCTCCAGGTTTTCTTCTTTTTCCAGCGGCGATCGGCTCGCACGCCCTCTTCCTTCATGCCCAAGTAGAACTCCTTGATGTCGTCCTTTTCTCGCAAACGGGCGCAGCTGTCTTCCATGACGATGCGGCCGTTTTCCAGCACATAGCCGTAGTCGGAAGCGTTGAGCGCCATGTTGGCGTTTTGCTCCACCAGCAAGATGGTGGTGCCGCGTTCGCGGTTGATGCGCACCACGATTTCAAAAATCTCTTTGGTCAGCTTCGGGGACAGGCCCAAGCTGGGCTCGTCCAGCAAGATCAAATCGGGGTTGGCCATGAGGGCGCGGCTGATCGCCAGCATCTGCTGCTGCCCGCCCGAGAGCAAGCCCGCGTCTTGCGCAGCGCGTTCCCGCAAAATGGGGAAGTAGTTGTACACCGCTTCCATGTCGCGGGCCACGCCGTCGCGGTCCTTGCGGGTGAAGGCACCCATGAGCAGGTTGTCGCGAATCGACAGCAGCGGAAACACCTCTCGGCCTTCGGGCACATGCATCAGGCCGCTTTGCACAATGAAGGCCGGGTCTTGCGCGGTGATGCTCTGACCTTTGAACTCGATCGAGCCCTTGCGCGGGTCGATGATGCCGCTGATGGTTTTGAGGATGGTGGTCTTGCCAGCGCCGTTAGAGCCGAGCACGGTGGCGATCTCGCCTTGGCGCACCTGCAGGCTCACGCCACGGATGGCCTTGATCGGACCGTAGGCGCTCTCGACGTTGAGCAGCTTGAGCATCACGTTGTCGGCGACGGGCTCAGCGGCCGCGTTCAGAATGGGGTTGGCTGCGCTCATGCGGCACCTCCGGGCACATAGTTTTCGCGGCGCAGGCTGGACACATCGTCCACCGAGCCCAAATAGGCCTCGATCACACCCGGGTCGCTTTGCACCTGGCTGGGCGTGCCGGTGGCGAGTTCTTCGCCCTGGCTCATGGCCAGCACACGGTCCGACACTTTGGACACCAAGCTCATGTCGTGTTCGACCATGAGCACGGTGATGCCGAGCTCATTTTTGATGTCCGAAATCCAGAAGGCCATGTCTTCGGTTTCTTCGACGTTCAGGCCCGACGAAGGCTCGTCAAGCAACAGCAATTTCGGCTCGGTGCACAAGGCCCGTGCCAACTCAACCACTTTGCGCACGCCGTAGGGCAAGCCCGCCACCATCGAATCGCGGTGGTGTTGCAGGTCCAGAAAATCGATGACCTCTTCGACCTTTTCACGCGCCTCGATCTCGGCCGCGCGGGTTTTGGAAGAGAAAAACATCTCGCTCCAGACGCCCGTTTTGCGGTGCGTGTGGCGGCCAATCAGCAGGTTTTGCAGCACGGTGGCGTGCTCGAACAATTCAATGTTCTGAAACGTGCGGGCAATGCCCAAGCCTGCGATTTGGTGCGGCTGCTGGTCGGTCAGGCGCAGCGTGCCTTGTGGCCCGGCGTAGTCGATCACGCCCGTGGTGGGCGTGTAGATGCGGCTGATCAGGTTGAACACGGTGGTCTTGCCAGCGCCGTTGGGGCCGATCAGGGTGAAGACCTCACCGCGTTTGACGTCGAAGCTGACCTTGTTCACGGCCAGCACACCGCCAAAGCGCACGCTCAGGTCTTGAGCGGATAAAAGGATGTCTGCGTTCATTTCAGGCGGTCCGATTTCTGGAACGATTTCTGGCGCTTGAACAGGCCACGGCGGTAAAACGGGAACAGCTGGAACCAGGTGCGCACCTTGAGCCAGCGGCCATACAGACCCATGGGCTCAAACAACACAAAGGCGATCAACACCATGCCGTAAACCGTGCCCTGCAGTCCGGCAGCGCCACCAATGGCGGCTGGCAAAAAGTCCTTGCCCAAGGAGATCAGCTGCGGCATGACGATCAGGAAAATCGCGCCCAAAAAGGCCCCGTGGATCGAGCCCAAACCGCCAATCACCACCATCAAGAGCAAGTCAATCGACTGGATGATGCTGAACTGCTCGGGCGAGAGGAACTGGATCTTGTGCGCGTACAAAGCGCCGCCAATGCCCGCCAGTGCGGCCGACAAGGCAAATGACAAAGTCTTGTAACGCGCCAAGTGAATGCCCATGCTTTGCGCCGAAATTTCGGAGTCGCGGATGGCCACAAAAGCGCGGCCCGTGGACGAGCGCAGCAGGTTGACGATGGCCAGCGTGGCGCCCACCGTCACCACCAAACAAAGGAAGTAGAACTCTTCGGTGCTGTCCAGTGTCCAGCCGCCCAGTGTGGGATAGGTGACCATCAGGCCCGCATTGCCGCCCGTGACGCTTTCCCAGCGGGCCATGCCCTCTTCGACGATGAAGCCAAACGCCAGTGTGGCCATGCCGAGGTAAATGCCTTTGACGCGCAGCGCAGGCAAGCCCACGATCACGCCCGCGATGGCCGAGAACACACCCGCACAAACCAGCGCCAGCGGAAACGGCACCCCGGCATTGACCATGACGGCCTGGGTGTAAGCCCCCACGCCCAAAAATGCGGCGTGACCCAGAGAGAACAGACCCGTGAAACCCGCAAGCAGCATCAGGCCTAGGCCCACGACGGCGTAGATCAGCACAAAGGTCAGCTGCGCCAGCCAGTACTCGGGCACGGCCCAGGGTGCCACCACCAAAAAGATGGCGAGCAAGCTGTACCAGAACACATGGCCGCCGTGTTTGGCCAGCGTGATGTCCTGGTTGTATTCGGTTTTGAAGATGAATCGCATGCCGGAGCCTCAGACTTTCTTGCGCAGTTGCTCGCCGAACAAGCCATTGGGCTTGAGCACCAGCATGAGCAACACCACGATGTAGGGCGCGATGTCCTTGAAGCCTTCGGGCAAATAAAAGCCCGAGAGCGACTCGACAATGCCGATCACCAGACCGCCCACAATCGCGCCGGGCAAGCTGCCAAAGCCGCCCACCACCGCCGCGGGAAAGGCTTTGAGGCCAATGAATCCCATGTTGGCGTGCACAAAGGTGATGGGCGCCAGGAGCAGACCGGCCACAGCCGCCACACCGGCCGCCAGGCCCCAGACCAGGCCGTTGATGCGCTTGACCGGGATGCCCATGTAATAAGCGGCCAACTGGTTTTGCGAGGCCGCTTGCATGGCGATGCCCAGCTTGCTGTACTTGAACATGGCAAACAGACCCAGGCACAAGATGCCGGTCGCGCCGATCACCACCATTTGCTCGGCAGCGATGACCAAAGTGCCCAATCGCAAAACTTCACCCGCATAGGGCACGGGCATGGTGTGGGTGTCGGTACCCACATCGGGGATCATGGTGATCAGGCCGCGCAGCACATAGCCCACACCAATGGTCAGCATGACGATGGAAAAAGCCGGTTGCCCCAGGATGGGGCGAATGACCAGGCGCTCGACCAAGACACCAAAAATGCCCATGGCCACGATGGCAGCGGGCACCGCAATCCAAAAGGGAAAACCCAGCAGCGTCATGACAGCCAGACCCGAAAAAGCCCCCACCATCATCAGGTCGCCCTGGGCAAAGCTCACCGTTTCGGTGGCCTTGTAAATCAGCACAAAACCCAGGGCAATGAGTCCATAAATACAACCCTGGGCCACACCGCTGATCAGCAGTTGCAGCAATTGCACACCTGTCTCCTCTTGGTTCTATCTGGCCATGTTCACGCGCTGATTGGACACTCTTGATGTGCCGAAAAAGCATTTGCGAACGACCGTGCGATTGTGCATGTCTTACACGAGACTTTCCCTAGGGGTTGTCCCCCATTCGAACTCACACACAAGGCTTCAATATCCCTTCATGACACATGCCATACGCATCGGATCCGGGCTCGGGTTCTACGGGGACAACTGGGAGCCCGTGGTCGCCAGCATCGAACGCGGCCAAGTCCAATACATCGCCAGCGACCACCTGGCTGAACTCACCTTGGCCATCTTGCAAAAAGACCGACAACGCGACCCTGCTTTGGGTTACGCCCGCGATGTGGTGCCCATGCTGCTGCGCCTGTGGCCCCTGATGCAGCCGCGTGGGGTCCGGTTCGTTTGCAACGCGGGCGGCCTCAACCCGATGGGCGCGGCGCAGGCGGTGCAAACCGCGCTCGCGGCCAAAGGCTGGCACCCGCGCATTGCGGTGGTCAGTGGCGACGATGTGCTGACGCAACTGCAAGCACCCAGCGAAGGCTTTGACCACATGATGAACGGCGCCGACGTGGCCAGCGTGCGCGAGCGCTTGGTGTTTGGCAACGCCTATCTGGGCGCACAACCCATCGTGGACGCATTGGACCAAGGGGCTGACATCGTGATCACCGGGCGCGTGGCGGACGCGGCGCTTTTTCTGGGGCCGCTGGTGCATGGCCTGGGCTGGAAGCTCAGGGATGCCGCCACGCCCGAAGACTTCAACCGCTTGGCCCAAGGCCTGACGGTGGGGCATTTGCTCGAATGCTCGGGCCAAGGCAGCGGCGGCAACTTTGGCAGCCAAGGCAGCTGGCAAAACATCCCGGACTTGGCGCACATCGGCTACCCGATTGCCGAGGTCTGGCCAGACGGCACGACCTTCATCACCAAAGCACCCGATACGGGCGGCCTGGTCAACTTCGACACCGTGCGCCAACAACTGCTGTACGAGGTGCACAACCCGCACGCCTATTTTTCGCCCGATGTGGTGCTCAACATGGGGCAGATCCAGCTGCACGACGAGGGCCAGCACCGCGTGCGCTTGACTGGCGCCCAAGGCAGCGCCCCAACCGATCAGCTCAAAGTGGTCGCCGGTTTTCAGGACGGCTTCAAGGCCGAGGTCAGCTGGGGCTTTTCTTGGCCCGATGCGTGGGACAAGGTGCAGGCGGCAGAAAGCATGGTCCGCAGCCAACTCAAAGAGCGCCAAATGCCTTTTGACGAGCTGTTTGTGGAATACCCCGGGCTCAATTCCGCGCACGGCCCACTGGCACCCTTGCCACCTGCGGCCGAATTGAACGAACGCGCCGAGATCTGGGTGCGCATGGTGCTGCGCACCCGCTCCAAAGCCGTGGCCGATGGCTTTGGCCGATTGTTCCCTTGGATGGCTTTGAGTGGCCCGGCCTACACCTGCGGCTTTCAGGGCTTGAACGCCTCCAGTGCCTTGCTGGGCATTTGGCCCACCTTGATCTCGCGTGACCGAGTTCAGGCCCGTGTTGAGATTCTGGAGCCAGGCGCATGACCACAACCCTTTTGAAAATTCCCTTGGCTCGCATCGCCCACGCCCGCAGCGGCGACAAAGCCGACTGGGTGGACTTTGGCCTGTTTGCTTGGAACGAAGCGGGCTATCGCCTCTTGGAACGGGAAGTGACGGCCACCAAAGTGCAGGCGCACTTTGCACCCTGGTTACCGGGGCAGGTGGACGCCTGGCCTTTGCCCAACATTTTGGCCATGAAATTCGTGCTGCACGGCGCTTTGCAAGGCGGCGGCGCACGCAACCTGCGCCTCGATAACTTAGGCAAAGCCATGGGCGCAGCGCTCTTGCGCCTCGAAATCGAAGTCACTTCAGAAGAACTCGAGCAGGCACAAAAAAGCCCCCGAAGGGGCTGGTGGCCGGAGTTGTCACCCGAGAACTGAGGGCATATTCACCCTGGACCTGAGAAAATTTTCACCCCGGACTTGATCCGGTGTCCATTCCCAATTGTGCAAAAAGATGGATCCCGGCTCGGAGGCCGGGATGACAGTGTGGGGAACTAGCCGTCGTCCTAGACTTGTGTCACCCCGGACTTGATCCGGGGTCCATCCCCAATTGTGCAAAAAGATGGATCCCGGCTCGGAGGCCGGGATGACAGTGTGGGGAACTAGCCGTCGTCCTAGACTTGTGTCACCCCGGACTTGATCCGGGGTCCATGCCTTACACGCGCTCGATGATCAGCGCAATGCCTTGACCCACGCCAATGCACATGGTGCACAGCGCATAGCGGCCTGCTGTTTGCTGCAGGCGGTTGATGGCGGTGGTGGCCAAACGGGCACCGGATGCACCCAGCGGGTGACCCAGGGCAATCGCGCCACCCCAAGCATTCACGCGGGCGTCGTCGTCTTTGAGGCCCAACATGCGCAGCACGGCCAGGCCTTGCGCGGCAAAGGCTTCGTTCAGCTCAATCACGTCCATGTGGTCGATGGTCAGGCCAGTTTGGGCCAACACTTTGAGCGTCGCAGGCGCAGGGCCAATGCCCATGACGCGTGGGGCCACGCCCGCTGTGGCCATGCCCACGATGCGTGCCTTAGGGGTCAGGCCGTTTTTGGCAGCGGTGGCCTCGTCGGCCAACAGCAAGGCACAAGCACCGTCGTTCACACCCGAGGCATTGCCCGCGGTCACGGTGCCATCGGGGCGCACCACGCCTTTGAGCTTGGCCAAGGCTTCCAAGCTGGTTTCACGGGGGTGTTCGTCAGTGTCCACAATGATCGCGTCACCCTTTTTCTGGGGAATGCTCACACCCACAATCTCGCGGGCCAAGTGCCCGGCCT
>JANQXJ010000076.1 GCA_030729445.1 Limnohabitans sp.
GCCTGCATGCGGGCCCGCTCGGTGAAGCTGGTGTCCAGGCCCATCTCCCAAATTTTGATGTTGATCGGCTCGACCAGATCCGCTGGTGGGCGAGTCAGTCCCCGGGGGGCCAACAAGTTGGAAATCGTCTGTGCAAAGTTGCTGATGTAGCAAGTGGTTTGCGCATCAAACGCCGCCCGGAAATCCACCTCGGGCAAGGCCCAGTCCACCTGGTGGCCCAGGCCCTCCAGAAAACGTCCCACGCGTTGCAGCTCGTCCACAAAATGCGGCACAGCCCGAAAGTCGCCCCACTCGTGCGACAGCGCAATGCGCAGGCGCGGCGGATCACGCTGGATCAAGGTGCTGTAAGGCTCTGCGGGCATCCAGTAGGGCATGAACTCCCCCGGGGCACCACCACGGCAGTGGTCCACAAAAGCCGCCGTGTCACGCACCGTGCGACTTTGGCAGCCCTGGGTCGAGACCAGACCGGTCAGATCCGACGCCGCAGGCGCGATCGAGAACACCCCGCGTGAAGGTTTCAAGCCGATATTGCCGTTGGCCCCCGCCGGGATGCGGATGGAGCCGCCACCGTCGGTGGCGTGCGACAGCGGCAAAACGCCCGCAGCCAATGCCACGGCAGTACCGGCCGACGAGCCGTAGCTGGTGTACTCAGGGTCCCAGGGGTTGCGGGTCACATACACCGCCGGGTTTTCGGCCGAGCTGCACACCCCGAACTCGGGTGTGGTGGTGCGGCCGATGATGTTCAGGCCCGCACGGCGCATTTGTCCGGTGAGGAACGTGTCTGCCGTGGCGCGGTTGCCGCGCATCATCTGGGCCCCCATCTCCTGCAAGCGCCCCTTGAGGGTTGGCCCCAAGTCCTTCATGAAAAAAGGCACCCCTGCAAACGGCCCCTCTGGGTTCAGTCCGTCTTTGATCGGGTCGGCCACCACATCTTCAAACACCTCGACCACCGCGTGCACCGCCGGATTGATCAGCGCCACCCCGGTCGCCGCCTGTTGGGCCAACTCGGCTGGGGACACATCGCCCCGCCGCACGCATTCGGCCAAGCCCACTGCATCGTGTTGGACCCACTCCTGCCAGGTCATTGCCAAAGTCATCGCCGCCATCCTTGCTCTTGCATCTGTGCAACACGCGGCAAAGTCTGCACGCACACATTCACAGTTCAAATCATTTTGCAGCGCCTGACAAAACGCTGATGTACCCAAGGCGACCTGTATTTTGAGACCACCAAAAGGCGAAAAAAAACCAAGCCCGAAAGCTTGGTTTTTTAACGGTTTGGTGGAGCTGGGGGGATTTGAACCCCCGTCCATAAGCCTTTTTCGTACAGTTCTACATGTGTAGTCGTCTGATTTGAGTCTCGCCAAATGCACCGCGCAGCGACACGCTGAACACCCAGCCAGCACCCTTTTTTCTCACACCACCTCAAGGTACCCGAGGTGGTGCCAGCCCATATGTTTTACCTTGCAGCTAGGACTTTGGGGGCTTTAACACCCCCATCACCCTAACCCAGCCTATCGGCCAACTGTTGCAAGGCTCACCGGATTAAGCGGCGAGTGCGAAACGTTCGTCGTTTGCAGTTAGTTTTTTTTCCGAAGATTAACGAGGATCAGAACCTCGACATGCCCTGCCACGCGTCCGAACCCATGTCGAAACCAGTGCAGCCCCTGAGCGTCCTATTTTAGGCGCTCTTGAGGAATTTCAAGAGGTCCATCGGAGAATCGATGTGCAAATGCGCGTTCCAGCGCGAAATATCGGTCTGTTGGCCCAAATAACCGTAAGTGGCGGCCACCGTGCCCATGCCAGCTGCCAAGCCGGCCACAATGTCGCGCTCATCATCACCCACGTACACGCAGCGTGCCGGGTCCACCGACAAGCGCCGCGCCGCCTCGAACAAAGGCTCTGGATGCGGTTTGGCATGCGGTGTGGTGTTGCCGCTGACAATGGCTTTCGCGGTGGCAAACAGGGGCATGGCCGAGGTCAGCGGATCGGTGAAACGGTTGGATTTGTTGGTCACCACCCCCCAAGGCAGGTCTTGCGCAACCAAGCAGGCAATCATGTCGACCACGCCGTCAAAGATACGGGTGCGCTCGGTCATGCAGTTTTCGTAATTGACGAAAAACTCTTCCTTCATCGCATCAAAGTCGGGATGCTCAGGCGTCATGCCAAAAGCAATCCCCAACATGCCGCGTGCACCGGCACCGGCCATGTGTCGGTAATGCTCGAGGGGGAAGGACGACAAACCGCGATCCACCCGCATTTTGTCGACTGCGGCCCCCAAATCCGGTGCGCTGTCGATCAAGGTGCCGTCCAGGTCAAACAACACGGCTTGTACGTTCTGGAACATGGTCAGGCTTTCCGGCAAGCGAGCAAATAGTTCACGCTGGTGTCTTGACTGAGCCAATACCGCTTGGTGAAAGGGTTGTATTCCATGCCCTTGAAGCCTTGGGCATCCAGCCCGGCTTCACGCGCCCAAGCAGTGAGTTCGCTGGGCTTGATGAGGCGGGCAAACTCATGCGTGCCTTTAGGCAAGAGTTTCAGGATGTATTCGGCCCCAACGATTGCAAACAGGAAGGATTTGGGGTTGCGGTTGAGCGTGGAAAAGAACACCCAGCCGCCGGGTTTGACCAGTTGTGCACAGGCTTTGACCACCGCAGATGGATCAGGAACGTGCTCGAGCATCTCCATGCAAGTGACCACATCGAACTGCTGGGGTTGTTCTGCGGCCAGCGCCTCGGCACTGACTTCACGGTATTGCACGCCTTGTGTTCCGGCCTCAAGCGCATGCAACTGGGCGACCTTGAGAGATTTGGTGGCCAGGTCAGCACCCAACACTTTCGCGCCTTTGCGTGCCATGGCATCGGCCAAAATGCCGCCGCCACAGCCAATGTCCACAACTGTTAAGCCATTCAAAGGCACCAGACCGTTGATCCACTCCAAGCGCAGCGGGTTGATCTGATGCAGGGGCCGAAATTCGCTTTCAGGGTCCCACCAACGGTGGGCCAGATCTGAAAATTTGGCCAGTTCGGCCGGATCGACGTTGGAATGGCTTGTAGTCATGGGGTCAGATTGTCGGTGAACTGGCACCCTAGCAAGAACGACAGACGAAAAAAAGCCCCATTGCTGGGGCTTTTGTTGTGATCCTCGAAGGGATTACTTGTTTGGACGTGTACCGACCACTTCGATTTCAACGCGGCGGTTCTTAGAACGACCTGCTGCTGTCTTGTTGTCAGCCACAGGCTGCTTCTCGCCTTTGCCTTCGGTGTAAACGCGGTTCTTTTCGATGCCTTTGGACACCAAATAGGCCTTGACAGCGTCAGCACGCTTAACCGACAGCTTCTGGTTGTAAGCATCGGAGCCCACGGAGTCGGTGTGACCCACAGCAATGATCACTTCCAGGTTGATGCCCTTAACTTTGCCAACCAGGTCGTCCAGCTTGGCTTTGCCTTCGGTTTTCAGGACAGACTTGTCGAAGTCGAAGAAAGCGTCAGCGGCGTAAGTGACTTTGGTCGCAGCAGCTGGGGGCGCTTTTGGAGCGGCAGGCTTAGGTGCTGGTGCAGGTGCCACAACGACAAGTGCAGGCGCAGCTGGCTTGACAGCAACTGGGGCTGGCTTGGCAGGAGCCGCGACGGCTGGCTTGGCCACAATGGCGCCATCGCAGCCGGCAGCAGCAGTGGCGGGTGTCCAGCTGGCATCGCGCCAGCACAGTTCGTTGGTACCGTTTTTCCAGACCAGGTCGCCTGTGCCGTTACGCCAGTTGTCAACGGTTTGTGCACCAGCAGCCGATGCGAGCGCTGCTGAGGCCAACAACATCGCCACTTTGTTCAGTTTTTTCATGGTCTTCCTCTTGAGGGGTAAAGCCGCAGACGCGCTGCGAAAAAATGACGCTGCAGATGACCATCACCCGCTGCGTTATTTTTATTGTGCCATAGACAGGCGCCTGCTCGGCCAAATGCCTAACAGACAGCAAAAGGTAAACACATTTGCATATGAAATGTTGCATAGACGCTACAAGCGCTTGCACCTAAAATGTCAGGTTTACATTGCGCCAATATTGTCTTTCTATATATGACCCAGTTCGCCAAAGAAACACTGCCCATCAGTTTGGAAGAGGAAATGCGGCGCAGCTACCTCGATTACGCCATGAGCGTGATTGTGGGCCGCGCCCTGCCGGATGCACGCGACGGCCTAAAACCCGTCCATCGCCGGGTCTTGTTCGCCATGCACGAGTTGAACAACGACTGGAACCGCCCTTATAAGAAGTCAGCCCGTATCGTGGGTGACGTGATTGGTAAATACCACCCCCACGGTGACCAGTCGGTGTACGACACCATCGTGCGCATGGCCCAAGACTTTTCCATGCGCCACATGTTGGTGGATGGTCAAGGCAATTTCGGCTCGGTGGACGGCGACAACGCGGCGGCCATGCGTTACACCGAAATCCGTTTGGCCAAAATTGCCCACGAAATGCTGGCCGACATCGACAAGGAAACCGTTGACTTCGGCCCCAACTACGATGGCTCCGAAAAAGAACCGCTGGTTTTACCCTCGCGCCTGCCCAACCTGCTGATCAACGGCTCGGGCGGTATTGCTGTCGGTATGGCCACCAACATCCCGCCGCATAATCTGAATGAGGTGGTCGACGCGTGCCTACACCTGCTGCGCAACCCCGAAGCGTCCATCGACGAGCTGATGGAAATTGTGCCCGCGCCCGACTTCCCCACAGGGGCCATCATTTACGGCATGACGGGTGTCAAGGAAGGCTACCGCACGGGTCGTGGCCGCGTGGTCATGCGGGCCAAGTGCCATTTTGAAGACATCGACAAGGGCCAACGCCAGTGCATCGTGGTCGACGAGCTGCCCTACCAGGTCAACAAAAAGACCTTGCAAGAGCGCATGGCCGAATTGGTCCACGAAAAAAAGATCGAGGACATCAGCCACATTCAAGACGAGTCCGATAAGTCGGGCATGCGCTTGGTGATCGAACTCAAGCGCGGCGCGGTGCCTGAGGTGGTGCTGAACAACCTGTTCAAGCAAACCCAGCTGCAAGACACTTTCGGCATGAACATGGTGGCCCTGATTGACGGCCAGCCCAAGCTGTGCAACCTCAAAGACCTGATCCAGGTTTTCTTGCAGCACCGCCGCGAAGTGGTGACACGCCGCACTGTGTTCGAGCTGCGCAAAGCGCGTGACCGGGGCCATGTGCTCGAAGGCTTGGCGGTGGCTTTGGCCAACATCGACGACTTCATCGCCATCATCCGTGGCGCTCCCACACCCCCCGTGGCCAAGGCCGAGTTGATGACCCGCGCCTGGGACAGCCAGATGGTGCGCACCATGCTGACCCGCGCCCGCGACGACGGCTCGGTGGTGAACGCCGACGACTACCGCCCCGAAGGACTGGAACGTGAATACGGTTTGGGCCAAGACGGCCTGTACCGACTGTCTGAGACACAAGCCCAAGAGATTTTGCAGATGCGTCTGCAGCGCTTGACCGGACTGGAACAAGACAAGATCGTGGCCGAGTACAAAGAGGTCATGTCCGAGATTGAAGACCTGCTGGACATTCTGGCCAAACCTGCACGCGTCTCGACCATCATTGGTGACGAGTTGGGCACTGTGCGCCAAGAATTTGGCCAGACCAAGATCGGCACCCGCCGCAGCGAAATCGAGCACAGCGCACAAGACCTGTCGACCGAAGACCTGATCACACCCACCGACATGGTCGTGACCCTGTCACACAGCGGTTACATCAAGAGCCAACCCCTTGGTGAATACCGTGCACAAAAACGTGGCGGACGCGGCAAACAAGCGGCGGCCACCAAAGAAGACGACTGGATCGACCAACTCTTCATCGCCAACACACACGACTATTTGCTGTGCTTCTCCAACCGGGGCCGTTTGTATTGGCTCAAAGTCTGGGAAGTGCCTGCAGGCTCGCGCGGTTCACGCGGTCGCCCGATCGTCAACATGTTCCCGCTTCAAGAAGGCGAAAAGATCAACGTGGTGTTGGCCCTCACGGGCGAAGCACGCACCTTCCCGGATAACCAATATGTTTTCATGGCCACCTCCATGGGCACGGTCAAGAAGACATCCTTGGACGAATTCAGCAACCCACGCAAGGGCGGCATCATTGCTGTCAACTTGGACGAAGGCGACTTCCTTGTAGGTGCGGCGTTGACCGACGGCCAACACGACGTGATGTTGTTCAGCGACGGCGGCAAGGCCGTGCGTTTTGACGAAAACGATGTGCGCCCATTGGGACGCAGCGCCCGTGGCGTGCGCGGCATGATGATCGAGGACCACCAAAGCGTGATCGCCATGCTGGTGTCTGAACAAGAAGATCCTGCCGCTGCTGCAGACGACACCGTTGCCCGTGCGAGCGTTTTGACCGCCACCGAAAACGGCTACGGCAAACGCACCAACATCAGCGAATACACCCGCCACGGCCGTGGCACCAAGGGCATGATCGCCATCCA
>JANQXJ010000077.1:0-3301 GCA_030729445.1 Limnohabitans sp.
CAATGCAAAACGCCCCTTTCGGGGCGTTTTGCATGGATGGCCGCTGGTTTCTACTTCTGAAACCTGTGGCTGTGTGCATCGCGCAAAACGTTTTTCTGTACCTTGCCCATGATGTTGCGGGGCAAAGTGTCGATCAGCACGCAGTGCTTGGGCACTTTGAAATTGGCCATTTGTGACTTGATGGCCTGAACCACCGATTCCGGCGAGACACTGGCGCCCGGCTTGGCCACCACCACCGCCACACCCACCTCGCCAAAGTCAGGATGGGGCACGCCGACCACCGCGCTCTCGGCCACGCCGTCCAGGTTGTTGATGAACGATTCGATCTCTGCGGGGTAGACGTTGTAGCCCCCGCTGATGATCAAGTCCTTGCTTCGGCCTACGATGGTCACATAGCCGTCGGCGGCTTGCTGCCCCACGTCACCGGTTTTGAAGAAGCCGTCTGCGGTGAACTCTTCCGCTGTTTTTTCTGGCATTTGCCAATAGCCCAAAAACACATTGGGGCCTTTGACTTGAATCCCACCGATTTCGTCCGCAGGCAGGGGCTGGTTCGCTTCGTCGACCACACGCAGCGTCACGCCGGGCAAAGGGAAACCGACCGTGCCGCCGCGCCGCTCGGACTGGCCACTAAAACGGGCATCCGGCAAGCAGGGGTTGGAGGTCAGCATCACGGTTTCACTCATGCCGTAGCGTTCCAAAATGGCGTGACCCGTGGCCGCTTGCCAAGCGGCGTGGGTTTCAGCCAACATGGGGGCTGAGCCTGACACAAACAGCCGCATGTGGGCGGTGGCCGCCTTGTTCAGGCCGGGCTCGGCCAACATGCGGGTGTAAAGCGTGGGCACGCCCATGAACACCGTGCCCTGCGACATGTGTTCAATGCTGCGCTTGGGGTCAAACTTGTTCATCCAGATCATGGGGCTGCCGTTGATCAAGGCCCCATGGATGGCGACAAACAAGCCATGCACATGGAAAATCGGCAGCGCGTGGATCAGCACATCATCGGCCTGCCAGTTCCAATATGTCTTGAGCGTTTGGGCATTGCTGGCGATGTTGCTGTGGGACAGCATGGCCCCCTTGCTGCGCCCTGTCGTGCCGCTGGTGTAGATGATGACGGCCAACGCGTCGGGTGCGACCCGGGCAGGGGTATGTTGGCTGGCCATGGACGCCGCACTTTCGAGCAAACTGCCCTGGCGCTTGTCATCGAGAGTGAAGACGTGGGCCACTTTGTTTTGGGCCGCGATGGGCGTCACCCAGCCCAAGTTGGCCGGACTGCACACCACCACCGCGGGCGTGGCGTTGCCCAAGAAGTAATCCACCTCGCTGCTTTGGTAAGCGGTGTTCAAGGGCAGAAACACATGCCCGGCACGCAAAGTGGCCAGGTAGAGCATCAGCATCTCCACCGACTTGTCCACTTGCACCGCGATCCGGCTGCTGGGGGGCAACTGGAGCGAGTCAATCAAGTTGGCCAACCTGGCGGTTTGGTCTTCCAAGTCTTGCCAGCTGTAGGTGAGCCCCTCTTCGGCCCAGACGGCCGTGGCTTGCTTGTTGGCTGGAAACGCGTTTTGAAGTGCGACGAAAAAATTAGGGTGGGTTGTCATGGGATAACGCTCAAAAGAAACTCAGGCTTTGACCCATTTTTTCAATGGGTTGGCGTACACGACTTCCTCGTTCACAAAGGCCTGGTGACGGGCTTCGACGGAGCCCAAATCATACAAATAATTGACCATCAGAGAGGCCGACTGCTGCAGCCCTTTGGCAGACAGGTCAGCACCGACATGCACCGCCTCCAAGCGCGCACCATTGTCGAGGTGAAAGCGTGCCACGGGGTCTGCCAGCTGGCCGTGGGTTTGGCCCACCAGAAAGCCCGTGCACAAGCGCAAAAGACAGTCTTTGACATTGGCCGGCATGGTGTTGACATGGTCGGCCAACAGGGGTTTGTGCGCCGCCAACCAGTGGGTCAACGTGGCATGGGCCAAGCCATCCTTGGCCGACAACTTGGCGGGGTCGACTTTCTCGATCCAGCGCATGAATCCTGGCACCGGCGACAAGGTGCAATAGGTCTTCAAACTCTCGACCTCGGCGGCCAGGTGCTCGGCCACCCGCTTGATCAGGAAGTTGCCCAGCGACACCCCCCGCAAACCTGGCTGGCAGTTGCTGATGGAGTAAAAAATGGCGGTGGTGGGTGCCGGCGCTTTTCTGGCTTTAGACAATTTGACGAGTTCGGCCTCACTGCGCAGTGCAATAAGGGGGGCAATTTCTCCGGGAATGTCGTTCATGAGCGCCACTTCCACAAAAATCAAGGGCTCATTGGGCAGCTGCGGATGAAAGAACGCGTAACAGCGGCGGTCGGACTCCAGCCGTCGGCGCAAGTGGGTCCAGCTGTCGATGGCGTGCACGGCTTCGTGTTGGATGATTTTTTCAAGCAACGCGGCCGAGGAGTTCCAGCTGACTGGTTCGAAACGCAAAAATCCCGGGTTGAACCACGAGCTGAGCAGGTGCAGAAAGTCCGCATCCACAGCCTTCAAACCTTTTCGGTTATTCATGCAGCCCATCAAGGCCACCCGCATGGACAACAGGGTTGCGGTCCCTTTTGGGGTGCGGTTGATCCGCCGGAACAGCTCTTGCCGAGGCGATTCGGTCACATGGGACAAGTGCGACAAAGCCTCAGGTGAGGCCTCTTTGAGGTAAGCCGTCGCGGCCGCCTTGACCACACGTTCATCGGGTGCAAACTCGGTGGCCAAGACCGCAAAAAAGGCTTCTTGTCGGTCTTGGCTGAGCGCCTCCCAGCCTCGCACCACCGCCGCCGCCAGCACATACATGTTGGCTTGCCCCCGCTCAGAAACCAGCTGATGGCAGGCATCGACCAATTTGGCAAAGCCGCCATCGGCCTTGGCGCGTTGCCCCAAAGCCAGCAGGTTTTTCCAGGACATCATGGTGCGTTCAACCCATCAGGTAAGTGGGCAACCAAGTCGCAATTTCAGGGAACACGCACAACAAAACAATGGACAACACCATGCACATCATGAAAGGGAAAGCACCACGAAGAATGGTGGTCAACTTGACATCTGGCGTGATGCCATTGATGACAAACAGGTTCAAGCCCACCGGCGGGGTGATCAAACCCAACTCCATGTTGATGGTCAGCACCACGCCAAACCAAATCGGATCAAAGCCTGCTGCCGTGATCACGGGCAAGATGATGGGGGTGGTCATCAAGATGATCGCTGCCGGGGGCAAGAAACACCCAAGGACCAAGAGCAACATGTTGATGATGCCCAGCAACACCCAGCGGTTGACGTTC
>JANQXJ010000077.1:3311-21516 GCA_030729445.1 Limnohabitans sp.
GCAATGGCTTGGGCAACGCTTTGGGTCACCAAGCTCGAAGACATGGCGTAGCTGAACAGCACCGACATGCCGATGATCAGCAGCAGCATGCCGGACTCGCGAATGGCCTCTCGCACGATGCCCCAGATGGCGGTGAAATTCCACATCCGGTAAATCACGATCACCATCAACAAGCACAAAGCAGCCCCCACACCGGCGGCCTCGGAGGGGGTGGCGATGCCGCCGTAGAGTGCATAAATCACACCCACAATCACGCCCATCAAAGGCAGCAGACGGGGCAATAACTCAAAGCGTTGGGCCCAGCTGTAGCTTTCGTTGGTTTTGCCCAGCCCGGTGCCACGACGCCAGCTCAAGAAAAGCGCCCAGGCAATGAACAAACCTGTGAGCAACAGGCCAGGCAAGATGCCCGCAATGAACAAGCGGCCAATCGATGTCTCGCTGGCAATGCCGTACAAAATCATGGTCACGCTGGGCGGGATCAAAATGCCCAGTGTGCCTCCTGCAGCGATCGAACCCGTGGCCAGGTCGGCCTCGTAGCCACGACGGCGCATCTCCGGGATGCCCATCTTGCCAATCGCAGCGCAGGTGGCTGGGGATGAACCGGTCAGGGCCGAAAACAGCGCGCACGCGCCGATGTTGGAAATCACCAACGAGCCGGGCACTTTGTACAACCAGCGGTTCAGGGCTTCGTACAAGTCGCTGCCCGCCCGCGAAGACGCCACCGCAGCCCCCATGATGATGAACATCGGAATGGAGGCCAGTGTGAAATCGTCCAGCCCAGAAAACACGGTGTCGGCCATGTACAGAACCGAGCCCCAACCATCCGACCAGACCATGAAAATCAAGGCGGTACTGCCCAGCGCAAACGCGATGGGCATGCCCGTGGCCAACAACAACAAAGCGACGGCAAAAATGATGCCGCCCATCAATAAGGGGGTCATGCCATTTCCTTCATGTCGTGGGCGGCAGGCATGCCGAAAGGCAAATCGCGGCCTGTGGCCAAGGCCCACATGTCCACCACATATTGCAGGCAGACCAACGTCATGCCAACCGGTACGCTCAGGTAAGGAATCCACAAACGGGCATTCCAGATGCTGGGCGTCTTGAGATCCAATTCCCAAGCCTCCCACCACCAATGGGCCGCGCTGTACAAAAAGAGCACGCAAAAGCCCAATGACAAAATGGAGGCCAACCAGGCCAGCGCCAAACGTGCGGAATCGCCCAAGAACATGGGCAGCAAATCAACGTTGACATGCCCACGCGTGAGCAAAATGTAAGGGGCCCCGAGAAACGTGGCCGCCACCAAGGCGAAAGTCACAAATTCGGTTTGCCAGATGGACGATTCTCCAAGCACGGCACGCACGAAGATCATTTGACAAACGACGAACACCGACACGATCATGAGTGCAGCGGCCACGACGCCGCTCCACTCAGACAGACGGCAAACCCATTGGTGCAGCTGTTTCAAGAGAGGCTCCTGCTTACTTGACGGCCAGCGCCTTGTCGATCAGCGCCTTGCCTGTGGGCACGGTCTTGGCAAACTCCGCGTAAGAAGTTTTGGCTGCCACTGCACGCCACATGTCGGCCTGTGCGGCGGTCATGGTGACCACCTTCACACCGGCCTTGTTGTAGGCCTCGACCATCTTGTCGTCGAGCTTCTTGGACTCGGCTGCAAAATAATCTTCTGCTTTTTTGGAGGCCGCCATCAAGGCTGCTTTTTGCGCTGCATTCAATTTAGCCATGGCTTTTTTGGAGATCAGCACAGGCTCGTACATGAACCACAGCGCCTGGTCGCCAGGCGCGGTCAGGCACTTGACTTGCTCGTAGAGTCGGAAGGACACAAAACTGCCAGCCGAGGTGTCTGTTCCCTGCGCCACGCCTTGTTGCAAGGCGCTGTACACCTCACTGGAGGGCACAGAAACAATGGAAGCACCAGCCCCAGCCCACATTTGCGCAAAGGTCGCACCGGCCGAACGGATCTTCAGACCATCCGCGTCCTTGGGCTCCAAAATGCACTTGTCTTTGCCGGCAAAAGCACCCGCCAACCAGGCATCGGCCAACACGTCGACACCGCCACGGTTGATGATGGCCCGGATGTCATCCATGAAAGGGGAGGCATTGATTTGGCGGGCGTGCGTGTGGTTTTTCACCAAACCAGGCATCAAAGTGGCACCAAACTCGGGGTGAAAGCCGGAGGCGTAATCAAGCGGCAGGGAGGTCATGTCAATTTGACCGCTGAGCATGGCCTTCCATTGCTCTTTGGGCTTGACCAAGCTGGAGCCAGGAAACACTTTGATCGTCAAGCCCACATTGGCTGCTGCGACCTCGCGTGCAATCATTTGCACCATTTCGTCACGCGCATCCCCTTTGCCACCGGGGAATTGGTGCGAAGCCTTCAACACGATATCGGCTTGGGCCGACAGGGCAACGCCAGTCCAAACTGCGATGGCGGCTATATTCTTGAAAACGGGTTTCATGGATGTCTCCTGCTGTTGTATAAAACAGTCGCAATGTTATGTGTATGAGCCTGAGCGTTTCCTAGTGGTTTACCCCTGAACACCGATCACCATGAGCACACCCCACCGAACCCGATCCTTGGTTCAGCGCGTTCGCGAACAAATTGAAGACGACATCGTCGAGGGCCGCCTGAGACCCGGCGATCAATTGCACATGGATGACATCGCCGCGCAATACGGCGTCTCGCGAACCCCTGTGCGCGAAGCCTTTCAGCAACTCGAAGCCAGTGGCTTGGTCGAGGTCAGGCCCAAAAGGGGGACCTATGTGGCCAGCATCAGCACCGCCGACCTGATCGAGATGTTTGAGGTCATGGCCGAACTGGAGGCCATGTGCGCGCGCTTGGCCGCCCGGCGTGCCGACAAAACCCTGATCGCAGACCTCTCACAGGCCATGGAACACTGTGAAACCGAGGCAGAAAAAGGCGAAGCCAACACTTACTACCATGCCAACGACACTTTTCACCAGCTGATTTACCGCGCCAGTGGCAATGCCTTTTTGGTGCAAGAGACGATTCAACTGAAAAACCGGCTCAAGCCTTACCGGCGTCTGCAACTGCAAGTTCGCCACCGCTTGGCCCAGTCGGTGGCTGAACACCGCAATTTGGCGCAAGCCATCCGCAACGGCGAAGAAGAATTGGCCGCCCAGGCGGCACGGCAACACGTTTTGGTGCAGGGGCAAAGGTTCACCGATTTGATCAGCGCGCTCACCCAAAGCCGCCAAGCGAGCGCGAGCCCCGAACGGGCCTGAGCCGAGATGGCCCATCCAAAGTGCCAAAACCGCCCCCAATGCCTGTCAGCGGGGTTTGGTTTTTCAGGCCTGCCCTGCCAGCATGGCCTCGACCAGCTCTTGCACGGCCAGCGCTTCTTCAGCCGTGGCCAGCTTGTGCGCTTGGCCTTTCAGCCAGGCATCCACTTCGCTCAATTGACGCTGCAGTGCGCTGGTGCGCGGGTCTTCGTCGATTGCAAAGGGAGCGAAGGAAGAACCACCAGACAAAGGCAAAGACTTGAAAGTGAGTAGTTCAAAGAAGCACGGCAGCATCAATCAGGACAAAAACACATTTGTTGGTATTTTTGTTGGTAGAAAGTTAATTCTCTTTGAAAATATTATTTCAAATCAAGAAGTTAGGGTAATTATTTAATTCCCTTCGCCCGCTCCAAATTTCAAGAAGGCCCCGCAAGGGGCCTTCGGCATTTGTAGTCGAACCCATGAACATCACCGTCAACGAAGAACTCAAAGCCTACATCGACCCCCTCACACCCGGCGAGCACGCGGCACTGGAGCGCAGCATTCTGGCCGAGGGCTGCCGCGATGCGTTGGTGCTTTGGGGCGACGTGCTGGTGGACGGGCACAACCGCTATGGCATTTGCCAAAAGCATGGCCTGCCTTTTCAAACAGTGCAAAACACGCGATTCCAATCGATGGAAGACGTGCACCTGTGGATGATCGACCAGCACCTGGGGCGGCGCAGCGTGTCGGATTTTCAGCGCGGCGTGCTGGCCCTGCGCAAACGTGCGATTTTGGCCGAGCGGCGGGCCCAGCGCATCGCGGCCACCGCCTCGGCAGATCAGGCCACAAATAACGTGACAAGCCACCCCCTTCAGGATGCGACCGAGCCTGAGTCCAATCCACTCAAGAGCCGCGCCGACATTGCCAAGGCCGCACGGCTGAGCAACAGCCAGGTGGTTCAGATCGAAAAAATCCAGAAACAAGCTGCGCCCGAACTGGTGGCGGCCATCAAGTCGGGTGTGATCTCCATCAACGCCGCCGCCGCCGTGGCCAGCCTGCCCACCGATGAGCAAAAGAGTGCCGCCTTGGGCGGCAAGGACGAACTCAAGCAAGCGGCCAAGCGCGTGCGCGATGTCAACCGCAAAACAACACCAGCCACCCCATCCTCTGGCGAAGCCGACAGCACCTATGCAGCGCCCACCGAACTGCAAGCCCTGCAAGCGCAGGTCACCGCCTTGACCGAAGAAAACCAAGCGCTGCGTGCGCAGGTGGCGCAGTTGCAGGCGCAGTTGGCAGTTTGATCGCTGAAGGTTTGAATCCGCCGATACCCAGCGCCCCTGAAGGGGGCGGTGAACACTGAGTCTGCAGCTTGTCAAAGCCCCCCTGAGCCAACCAGCCCTGTGTGAGGCGCTCACCGGATCGGGCGATTTGGCGAGCGCAGCGAGTATGAGCCCGACCGGAGAGCGCCTCACACAGGGCGACCCACAGGCACACGCCATTCTCCAAAACAAAAGGCCCTGAAAGGGCCTTTTGTCATGAGCGCAGCAACCGATCAGAAAATCAGTTTCACGCCTGTTTTGCTTTGCAGATGTTCAGGCGTCACGCCGGGTGCCAACTCGACCACTTTGAGGCCCGCGTCAGTCACATCCATCACGGCCAGGTCGGTGATGATGCGGTCGACCACGCCCTTGCCGGTCAATGGCAAGGTGCACTCAGGCAAGATCTTCATGTCTTCGGTGCCGTCTTTCTTCTTGGCGACGTGTTCCATCAAGATGATCACGCGCTTGACGCCCGCCACCAGGTCCATCGCGCCGCCCATGCCCTTGACCATCTTGCCGGGGATCATCCAGTTGGCCAGATCGCCCTTGTCCGTCACCTGCATCGCGCCCAGAATCGACAGATTGATCTTGCCGCCGCGGATCATTGCAAAGGACTGTTCGCTGCCAAAGATCGACGAGCCCTTGATGGTCGTCACGGTCTGCTTGCCCGCGTTGATGAGGTCGGCATCGACCTCATCTTCGGTCGGGAACGGGCCAATGCCCAGCATGCCGTTTTCGCTTTGCAGCCAGACTTCTTTGTCTGCAGGCACAAAGTTGGCCACCAGCGTGGGGATGCCGATGCCCAGGTTGACATAAAAACCGTCTTCCAGTTCGTGGGCCGCACGGGCGGCCATTTGGTCTTGACTCCAGCTCATATCAGACTCCTGCTTTCTCAGTGATCGTGCGCTTCTCGATGCGCTTTTCCGGTTTCGTGTTCAACACGATGCGATGCACATAAATGCCAGGCAGGTGCACGCTGTCGGGGTGCATCTCACCAGTTTCCACAATCTCTTCGACCTCGACCACACAAATCTTGCCCGCCATGGCCACGGCGGGGTTGAAGTTGCGCGAGGTGTAGCGGAACTGCAGGTTGCCGGACTTGTCGGCGCGGTGCGCTTTGACCAGCGACACATCGGGCACCAAAGAGCGCTCCATCACATAGGTCTCGCCATCGAACTCGCGCAGCTCTTTGCCTTCGGCAACCAAAGTGCCCACACCGGTCTTGGTGAAGAACGCCGGGATGCCCGCACCGCCCGCACGCAGCTTTTCGGCCAGCGTGCCTTGCGGCGTGAACTCCAAAGCCAGCTCGCCTGCCAAATATTGGCGCTCGAACTCTTTGTTCTCGCCCACATACGACGAAATCATTTTCTTGATCTGGCGGGTTTGCAGCAGCAAACCCAAGCCGAAATCGTCCACACCCGCGTTGTTAGAAATCGCAGTCAGGTTTTGCACGCCGCTGTCGCGCAGGGCCGCAATCAAAGCTTCGGGGATGCCGCACAGGCCAAAACCGCCCACACCAATGAGTTGCCCGTCAGCCACGATGCCCTTCAAGGCCTCGGCTGCGGAAGGAAAAATCTTGTTCACGCCAATCTCCAAACAGAGGATGAAAACGCTACGATACTACGTATTCGAATACGTAGTTTTTCGTAATGGTGAGTCCGTCGGCAGACCCCCGGCCATTGTCACAGGATTGCGCATGAGCTCAGCCCAAAAAATTGATTACCGCTTGGCTTTTGACTTGGCCCCCATTGGCATGGTGCTTTCACGCAACCGCACCATGGTGGATTGCAATCAATGCGTGTGCGAGATGTTTGGCACCAGCCGTGAACAGCTGATCGGCCAGACCTTCCAGCTACTCTACCCCAGCGCCGACGAGTACGAACGCACCGGCCAGCGCATCACCCCCATCTTGAACGCCAAGGGCGTGTACGCCGACGACCGGGTGATGAAGCGCGTGGATGGCCGCTTCAAAGGCGAAACTTTTTGGTGCCATGTGACAGGGCGAGCACTCAACCGCGAGGCACCACACGAAGCGGGCATCTGGACCTTTGAAGACCTCTCGGCCCGCAAACCCGTCAAAGCCGAACTCACCGCCCGCGAGCGAGAAGTCGCCGCCCACCTGATGGATGGCCAGACCAGCAAAGAGATTGGCAAAGCTCTGGGCATCAGCCATCGCACCGTAGAGATCTACCGCGTGAAGCTCATGCGCAAATACCAGGCCTCTGGGGCGGCGGATCTGATTCAGAAGTTGATGCGGGGGTAAGCATTTAAACGGTCAGGCACGGGTCAAACCCGCCACCCGCCGCAGATGCTGCGCCACCCCGCCAAACTGTTGCTCCATCACCGTCAGACGCTTGAAGCCATGGCCCACGGCCAGCTCGTCGGTCATGCCCATGCCGCCGTGCAACTGCACCGCGCCCTGCCCCACCAACCGGGCTGCACGCAGCACGGTCACATGGGCCGATGACACCCGCTCGGTGCGGCGCTCGGGGTTATCGCCCAGCACATCGGCACAAGCACCCACCGCCGCCGCAGCTTGCACCAGCGCCATGTACATGTCGGCCAAGCGGTGTTGCAAAGCCTGAAAGGCCGCCAAGGGCTGGCCAAACTGTTTGCGCTGGCTGGTGTAGTTGAGCGTGTCACGCATCAAGGCCTGCATCACACCCACGGCCTCTGCGCCTACGGCCAGCGTGGCCAAGTCCCACGCTTGCAAGAGCGCGGCCAGTGCATCGCCTTGGCCGATGAGGGCTTGCACGGGCGTTTGGTCAAAGACCAGCTCAGCCGCCCAGGCACCGTCAATCAAGCGAACATCACGCCGCTGCACCCCGCTGGCTGCAGGGTCGAGCAGGAGAATGCGCAGCTGACCCGCGTCGTCTCGTGCGCTGACCAGCCAGTGTGTGGCACCGGTTGCGCCACGCACCAAGGCTTTGCGCCCGCTGATGTGCATCTGGCCGTTCGTGTTGTGCAAGCAGGTCTGCACTCGGCTCAAATCCGTGCGCCCGGCAGGCTCCAAAGCCGCCACGGCCAAGCGCACCTGGCCCTCGGCCAGGCCTTTCAGTAAAACGTCAAACGCCGGGTCGCCCAACGCTTGCAGCAAGTTGGCCCCCAAGACGGCAGAGCTGCTGTAGGGCTCGGCCACCAAAGCCGCACCCAGGGCCTGGCAGATCAGCAGCTGCTCGGGCAAACCGCCACCCATTCCGCCCAGGTGTTCAGGCAGCGCTGCACCCAAAAGGCCCAGCTCGTGCGCCAAGCCATGCCAAAGCGGCGCAATCGCCTGTGGCATGGCGATCATGGGCGCCCGCTTGTCAAACGGCAACTTGTCTTGCAGCCAGCCTTGCAGACTGGCCACGAGCATGGCCTGTGTCTCGTCCAGTGGCAACACAGGTTCCACCACCTCCGCGCCCAGAACGTGGCGGGCAATCAGGTTGCGTTGCACTTCGTTGGTGCCACCATAAATCGAGGCGGCGCGGTCGTTCAAATACGCACGGGTTGCGAACACAGACTCCTCGGGCACAGGCAAGGCGTGGGCAGCAGCCTCCTCGATGGTCAAGCTGGTGGCACCATAAGGGCCTGCAATGTCCAGACCCAGCTCGGTCAGGTGTTGCTTGAGCTCGGTGGCCAGCACCTTGCCCATGGACGGCGCAGCGGGCATCCAGGCAGGCTGCGTGCCGCCGCCAATGCGGGCCGTCAGCACCTGTTGTTCCCAGGCGTGCAAAGCGTCGATGCGGCACTGCGCGTTGGCCAAGCTCAGGGCGATGTCTTCGTACTCTGTGCCCGGAACGCCTTGCGCAAAGGCTTCTTGCAAAGACTCGCGCAAGCGGGCCAAACGGCCCCGCAAGAACGGCGCAGACGAGCCGCCCCGCTCGTGCTCGAGCAAAAATTTGGCAATGGTCCAGCCTTGGTTTTCTTCGCCGATCAGGGCGTCAGCGGGCACGCGGGCCTCGTCAAAAAAGACCTGGTTGAATTCGTGATCGCCCGAGATGCTGATGATCGGCCGGATCTGGATGCCCGGGTTGTTCAGCTCGAACATCAAAAAGCTGATGCCTTGCTGGGGTTTGCCGCTGTTGTCGGTGCGCACCAAACAAAACATGTGCGTGGCGCGGTGGGCGTGGGTGGTCCAGATTTTGGAGCCGTTGATCACCCACTCATTGCCCTCGCGGCGGGCGCGACATTGCAACGAGGCCAAGTCGGAACCCGAGCCCGGCTCGCTGTAGCCCTGGCACCAGTAACTCACACCATTGCGGATGTCCGCGAGCCAACGCTCTTTTTGGGCCTGCGTGCCAAACGCCACCAGAACAGGCGCGGCCATCACCAGGCCCAGAGGTGAGACTTTGGGGGCGTCGGCCGCCGCCATCTCACTGGCAAAAATGTCGTGCTGCTGGGGCGTCCAGCCGCAACCACCCCACTCCACCGGCCAGTGCGGCGCAGCCCAGCCGCGCTTGGCCAGAACCCGCTGCCAAGGAATGCCAACCTCGTAGTCTGAAAAAATGCCCGAGGTGCGGTGTCCGCCCAGTCGAATTTCGTCGGTTAACTCGGCCGCCAAAAAGGCGCGGACTTCGTCACGAAAAGCCATCTCGTCTTTGCTCAAGTTCATGGGGTCTTCGCTCCAAGAGTCAGTCTCAGTTGCCCAATGGCAGCTGGAAAAATGAGGAAATCAGCAAACAAGGTCATGCATCAACACGGCCAAATCACGGTGCTCTGCCCGTTGATCGCACGGTCCTGGGCACGCTCCTCAACCACCACCAAATGCAATCAGCCCAACGACTCGACCACCTCGGTGACGCTGCGAAAAGCATCGATGGCGGTGGGAAAGCCGCAATAAACGGTGGCGTGCAGCATCACTTCGCGCAGCTCTTCGGGTGTCGCCCCGTTGTTGATGGCTCCGCGCACATGGGCTTTGAGTTCTTGCTGCTTGCCTTGGGCAGCGAGCATGGCCACGGTGATGAGGCTGCGGGTTTTCAAGTCCAGGCCCGGGCGTTGCCAGACATTGCCCCAAGCGTTGGCCGTGATGAACTCCTGCATGGGCATGGAGTAGTCCGTGGCGGCACCCAAGGCGCGGTCCACATAGGACGGGCCCATCACTTGCGTGCGGGTTTTCAAGCCAGCCTGAAACGCGGGATCGTCGAGGTGGGCGTCGCGGGCTTTTTCAATCGGTGTTTGAGACATGACAGGTTCCTTTAAGAGCCATGAGCATAATCAAAACCTTGCCCACCAGGAGACACCATGAGCACACCCCCTACAACACGCTATCCCGCCCCCGAAATCAAGGACTTGCCTGACGACATCAAAGCCAAGGTCCTCGAAGTACAAGAAAAAGCCGGTTTTGTACCGAATGTGTTCTTGGCCTTTGCCCGACGCCCTGCCGAATGGCGTGCCTTCTTTGCCTACCATGACGCGCTCATGGTGCCGGAGTCCGTGGGGCGCGAAAGTGGCCTGAGCAAAGGCGATCGGGAGATGATCGTGACCACCACCAGCGCAGCCAACCACTGCCTGTATTGCGTGGTGGCACACGGCGCGATCTTGCGGATTTACGAAAAGAAACCGCTGGTGGCCGACCAAGTCGCCATCAACCACCGCAAGGCCGACATCAGCCCCCGTCAACGCGCCATGCTCGACTTCGCCCTTAAGGTCTGCAACCAGTCGCACGAAGTGGAAGAAGCCGACTTTGCGGCCCTGCACGCACACGGTTTCAACGACGAAGACATCTGGGACATCGCCGCCATCACCGCTTTCTTTGGCCTGTCTAACCGCATGGCCAGTTTCAGCGGCATGATGCCCAACCCAGAGTTTTATTTGATGGGCCGCGCCCCCAAGGCCAAACCCGCCGCCTGATGGGCCTCAGGCTTGGCCAGCAAAGCCCAAGCCATTTGGGTCAGCGCCTGCTCAAACGCGGGGCTGCCCAACAGGGGTGACTTTTCCAGGCTGGCACTGCGCAAGGTGCCAATCACCGAGCGGGTCAGCACAAACATTTGGGCTGTGCTGGGCGTTTGCAGGGCCGGGTGGTTAATGCGTTCAAAAAACACGGCCAGACGGTCGGCTACCTGACGCACAGCGCTGGCCGTTTCTTCGGGCTTTTCCAGGGTCCAGCACAGGTGAATCAGGCTTTGGCTCAGGCCTTTGCCCGTGGCAAAACCCCGCACCAAGATGCGAATGGCCTTGCCCAGCAACTCGCGGCCGTCCAACTCGCGCACATCGGGCAGGTTTTCCAGCTCGCTCAGGTAGCGGCCCAGCTCTTGCAAGACCATGCCCTGCCCTTTGGCCGCCATGGCCCGCACCAGCACCTCTTTGCTGGGAAAGTATTGGTAAAGCGTGCCAATCGAAAAACCGGCGGCAGCGGCTACCTTGTTGGTCGTCAAACCGGCCTCGCCTTCTTTGTCCAAAATCTGAGCAGCCGCCTTGAACAAGGTTTGCATGGTCTGCTGCGCCCGGGCCTGCGAGGGCTGGCGACGCAGGCTGGCTGGGGCTTGCGGCTGAGCGGATGTCTTGGTGGGTTTGGCTGCGGCCATGAAAACGCCCCTGAAAAAATGTGAGCAGTTCGCGAGTTGCAAGGTCTTTGCAAAACATGAACAATGTTCACATTCTGATCGATTTACTTCTAAAAGACACCATGACCAATCACCCCGCCGCCCCGACCGAGTTGACTGTGCGCCGTTTGAGCGTGGACCTGAGCCAAGGTTTTTCGCGCCACTGGAACGGCGGTGATGCGTTTTTGACCGCTTATGCCAACGCCTTGTCCATGAGCTTTCCGGTGGGTGAGCAGTCGTTCATCGACGCGGTCAAAAATGGCGCCAAAAACCTGCCCGACACCCCTGAAAACGCCGAACTCAAGCAAATTGCCAAGGGTTTTGTGGGCCAGGAAGCGACTCACCGCCACCTGCATGCGCTGTACAACGCGCACCTGGAAAAACAAGGTTTCGTCAACCACTGGGGTCCTCGCGCCGAGCAGCGCCTGAAAAAAGGACGCGAGGAATTCTTCAGCAAAAGCGACAAGGGTTACCTGCACGAGCTGGCCATCACAGCCGCTTTTGAGCACTACACCTCCATCTTTGGCGACTTGACGCTCGAGCGCATTGACCAGCCAGGCGACTGGTTCGCCGGGGCCGAAGAACCCCTCAAAACTCTGTGGCGCTGGCATGCAGCTGAAGAGTCTGAGCACAAATGTGTGGCCTTTGACCTGTACCAGCGTCTGGGCGGCAACCACCAGTGGCGCATGCGTTGGTTCTGGTATGTGACCATCCAGTTCAGCACCGACGTGTTCCGCCAAACCGTGAACAACCTCTGGCATGACAAAACTTTGTTCAAGCCGTCCACATGGTGGTCAGCGGGCAAATTTTTGTTCGGCCGCCATGGCATGGTTTGGCGCGTGGCCAAGCCCATCATGGCCTACACCCGCAAAGACTTTCACCCCATGCAAGTGGGCAGTGCCACCCTTTCACAAGACTGGCTGCAAAGCCACGCGGACCAATGGCGTGCGGTGGGCGCACCCGCCCAATCTGCCGCCTAAAACTTCGCGCAGCGGTTCGCGCTCCCGCCCATAAAAAACCTCAGTCGCTGACCAAAGTCCGTACCCAATCGGGCAAGATCACGGCTTTTTGCTTGGGAAAATCCACCCAAATCGTGGTCGCACCACCAGCTGCAAAAATCACCCCGGGCTGGTCGGTGCGCTCCAGCGTGCACCAACTCTCAAACGTGGTACGGCCCGGGTCGCTCACATACATCTTGGCCAAGATGTTGCCCGGGTATTCAAACTGCTTGTAGAAATTGCAAAAGGCGTTGACGATCACCGGGCCTTCGCCTTGAGGGTTTGGGGTGAATCCGATCTTGTCAAACCAGTCAATGCGGGTGCTCTCCAGGTAGCGGAAATACACCGTGTTGTTGACGTGGCCCATGGCATCCATGTCACCCCAGCGAATGGGGATGACCAATTCATTGACCAACTTCTTGCGTTCAGGCAACTCCAGCTTCATGGCTTGGCCCTCAGACGGCAAAACCATCGTCGGCTGACACCACCGCGCCATTGATGAAATGGCTCTGGTCGCTGGCCAGCAGCATGAGCAAGGCGTCCAGGTCTTGTGGCTGGCCCACGCGCTTGCGCGGCAGCATGCTGATGAGCTTTTGACCTTGTTCGGTCTGCCAGTGGTGGTGGTTGATTTCCGTGTCGATGTAGCCGGGGCAAATCGCATTCACGTTGATGCCGAATTTGCCCCACTCCACCGCAAACGCCTTGGTCATCTGGATCACGGCGGCCTTGCTCATGCAGTACACACCAATTTGCGGCAACACTTTGAGCCCAGCCATCGAGGCGATGTTGATGATGCGCCCACCGGTGAAGCTGCCCGGCGCTGCACCCTTGGCGCGGGCCAGCATGCGCTTGCCCACCTCTTGCGCCACAAAAAACGCACCACGCACATTGGTGTTCATGATGAAGTCGTAGTCTTCCTCCGTCACGTCCTGGATGCGCTGGGTGGTGCTCACGCCCGAGTTGTTCACCAAAATGTCGATGCTGCCCATCTCGGTTTCGGCGTGCGCCACGGCAGCGGCAATGCTGTGGCGGTCGGTCACGTCCATCTCGACCACATGCGCGTCGCCGCCAGCGGCTTCGATCTCGGCACGCAGGTCCTTGAGTTTTTCCATGCGGCGGCTGGCCAGCACCACGCCCGCACCTGCTGCGGCCAGGGTTTTGGCAAATTGCGCCCCCAGTCCACCCGAGGCGCCTGTCACCAAGGCCACGCGGCCCGACAAATCGATTTCATAAGCCATGTCAAATCCTTACAGGGGTTTCGCATCCGTTGCTGCCAACGACTGACGCCATTGTGCGGGGGAACGGCCCTCAAGATGCATAAAATGAGTCACTCGCCCGACATGCCACGCGCCCGGGCACGCATCACCAACTTTTCAGAAGAGACGTTCATGAGCCCCGAAGAAATCCTCAGCACCTACGGCCCCCGCGAATCCATGCCCTACGACGTGGTTGTGGTCGGTGGCGGCCCCGCTGGCCTGTCCACGGCCATTCGCCTCAAACAACTGGCCGCTGAAAAAGGCACCGATGTATCGGTCGTTGTGCTGGAAAAAGGCGGCGAGCCCGGTGCGCACATCCTGTCGGGCGCCATCATGGACCCCAAGGCACTGACCGAGCTCTTTCCAGACTGGAAAGAACGTGGCGCTCCTCTGAACCAGCCCGTGACCGACGACGCCTGGAGCTTTTTGAGCGAGACCGGCGCCACCCGCACCCCCGGCATCTTCTTGCCCGAGTGCGCACAAAACCACGGCAACTACATCATCAGCCTGTCCAACTTCACCCGCTGGCTGGCCCAGCAGGCAGAAAATTTGGGTGTGGAAATCTTCCCTGGCTTCACCGCCGCTGAAGTGCTCTACAACGACGACGGCTCTGTCAAAGGTGTGGCCACCGGCAATCTGGGCATTGGCAAAGACGGCGAGCCCACCGAGAACTTCCAGCTGGGCATGGAGCTGCACGGCAAATACACCGTGTTTGCCGAAGGCGCACGCGGCCATTTGGGCAAGCAACTGATCGCCAAATACAAACTCGACGAAGGCCGCGATCCGCAGACCTACGGCATCGGCATCAAAGAAGTTTGGGAGATTGACCCCTCGCGCCACACCCCCGGCTTTGTCATGCACACCGCCGGTTGGCCCATGAACAACGACACCTACGGTGGCGCGTTCATGTACCACATGGAAGACAACAAAATCGCCATCGGCTACGTGGTCGGCTTGGACTACGCCAACCCATGGCTGAGCCCATTTGAAGAGTTCCAACGCTGGAAAACCCACAACAACATCAAGTGGTACTTCACCAACGACCAAGGCGAAGTCAACGCCAAGCGCATCGGTTATGGTGCCCGCGCGATCACCGCTGGCGGCCTGATGAGCCTGCCCAAGACCGTGTTCCCCGGTGGCGCCTTGGTCGGTTGTGACGCCGGTTACCTGAACGTGAGCCGCATCAAAGGCAGCCACGCCGCCATCAAAACCGGCATGCTGGCCGCCGAAGCCGCTTATGACGCCATCGTGGCCGGTCGCGAGCACGACGAGCTGAGCGCTTACCCCGAGGCTTTTGAAGCCAGCTGGCTTTACACCGAGCTCAACAAGTCGCGCAACTTCAAGACCTGGTTCAAGAAGGGCCTGACCGTGGCCACGCTCATGAATGGCTTGGAGCAGTTTGTTTTGCGCGGCCACATCCCATGGACCCTGCGCCGTGACAAGGCCGACCACACCTACCTCAAGCCCGCGGCCGAATGCGAACAAATCGTTTACCCCAAGCCCGATGGCAAGCTGACCTTTGACCGCCTGAGCAGCGTTTTCATCAGCAACACCAACCACGAAGAAAACCAGCCGGCCCACTTGACGCTCAAAGACGCCTCGGTGCCGGTGGGCATCAACTTGGCCAAGTTTGGCGGGCCAGAAAGCCGCTACTGCCCAGCCGGGGTGTACGAGTACGTCAAAAACGCCGACAACTCAGACCGTCTGCAGATCAACGCGCAAAACTGCGTGCACTGCAAGACCTGCGACATCAAGGACCCCACACAAAACATCGTTTGGGTCACGCCTGAAGGCGGTGGCGGGCCCAACTACACCGGCATGTGAAGCCTTAACTCAGGCTTTGGTTGCGAAATTGATGTCAGCAATCAGTTCGCCCAGAGCCTGTTGCAGCAAAGCTGTATCGGTTCCTGCCGCCAGCATGCTGTAGCCCATGGTCTTTGCTCTTTCTATCCAGGCTTTGTCAGTCGCCATGAAGCCCGCAATCTTTCCATGTTTTTTGGCGACTTGGGCAACATGCTTCATAGCAGCCAAAAAATCAGGATGATCGAATTGCCCTGGAATGCCCATGAAGTTGGACAAATCAAAGTGCCCCACCCATAAAACATCTACCCCATCGACAGCAGCAATATCTTCGACATTTTGCAAGCTCTTTTCTGTTTCGATCTGTGCAATCAGCAAAGTTCGATCATGGTAAAGGCGCATTTTTTCACCCACATCTCCGCCCTTGTAATCGCATTGCGCAAATCCAAAAGCTGCGCCCCTGCGACCCAGCCCAGGATAACGACATGCCTGAGCCAGACGCTCGGCCTGGGCCCTGTCCTCTACCATCGGGACCATCACCCCGCGCGCACCAATGTCCAGGGCACGTGCTATCCAGGTGTACTCACCGGTGGGTACGCGCACCATAGGCTCTATGGGTAAACCTCGGCAAGTGGCAAACAACCATTTCAGAGTTTCAAAACCCAAACCCGTGTGCTCCATGTCGTAGATCGCAAAACGGGCTCCTGAATTGGCCAGGATCTGCGAGATGCCCGGTGTGAAAAATTCAAAAACCATGGCGCCGGCGACAGTCTGGCCAGACATGATGGTTGACTTCAGTGGCTTGTCAGTTGTCATGTGAATCCTTTAAAAGTTGAGGGAGCTACAGATCAGGCGGTCACAACATGTGGCGGCTTTTTACCCTGCATCACATCAACAACGGCCCTGAAAGCACTTTCGGCCAAGCCCTGCATGCATTCATCGGTGAAGCAAATGCCGTGGGGCGTCACCACCACATTGTCCAACTGCAGCAAGGGGTTGTCTGCGGGTGTGGGCTCTACCTCGAAAACGTCCAAACCTGCCCCAGCAATTTTTTGCTCCACCAATGCCTGATAAAGCGCTGACTCGTCCACGATAGGACCCCGGGCTGTATTGATGAGGTAAGCCGTTTTTTTCATCAAAGACAACTTGTTTGCATTGACCAAACCACGAGTCGATTCATTCAAAGGGCAATTCACTGTCAAAAAATCCGAGTTGCGAAACAAGGTGTCCAAATCCACCAACTCCACACCCAGCGCAGCCATTTGCTGAGGATCGGCGTAGGGGTCGTGAGCAATGAATGTCATGTCGAAAGGCTTGGCAAGACGAAACATCTCCGCACCGATATTGCCGACCCCAAGTGAACCGAGGTTACGGCCTGACAAACCTGTGCCAATGTGATCGGATTTTTCTGCCCAGCGGCCCGCGCGCGTCAAACGGTCCTTGATACCCACTTTGTGCGCCAGCATGAGCATGAACGTGATGGCTGAGACCGCCACTGGGCGACGAACGCCATCGGGCGCAATGGTCAGAAGAATTCCTGCCTTCTGACAAGTCGGGACATCGATGGTGTCGTAACCCACACCAAAACGTGCAATCACTTTCAAGCGGGGTTTTTCCGGCCCCAAGCTTTCAGGTGTGAAGCGTGTCAGCATGGCGCATATCGCGTCATATCGGGCGGCATGTTCCGGGCGGATGACTGGCGATTCTTCCATGTATTCCCAAACCAATCCGGGTTGATTGAGGTATTCAAAAACCGCCTGCCCAAAAATGGGTTGCCCATTGCTTGTCAGGACATCACGCGTGATGCCGACACGAAAAATACCCGAATCAAAGTCGTTCATAGCTGCACCTGCTGAAAGGGGAAAAGGGAATTGCCCAACTAAAAATCAGACCACATTGAACCCGGACCCTGACTCTTGTCAAGTGATTCAGTGACCTGTTTGGCGTCTTTGAATGAAAACGCTGACTTTGACAAAATTGCTGTAATAACCCCTCGAAAACCCGAATGGCGTCCCTTCACATCAACTCCATAATTCCTGAGCAGAAAAAGTTATTCCCGTTTTGTCTTCATCCAACCTTTGAGGAGTCAACCCATGAAATTGAGTAAATTGATGTTAGGCCTGAGTCTGGCTGTGGGTCTCATGACCACGGCATCAGCGCAAATTGTGATGCGCAACGCCATTTCCGTCGCTGAAAACTCACACGCAGGTGAGGCGGTTGTCACTTTGGCCAGAGAGGTCGAAAAGCGCACCAACGGTCGCATCGTCATCAAGAACTTTTTCTCTGGTTCATTGGGTGGTGAGCGTGAGGTCATGGAAGCAGTCCAGTTGGGCACGCAAGAGTTAGGTCACGGCTCAACCGGCCCCGTGCCCAATTTTGTGCCAGAGATGGCCATCCTGGATGTGCCGTTTTTGTTCCGTGATAAAGCCCACGCCCGAGCTGTGCTCGATGGCCCCATCGGACAAGAGTTGTTGGCCAAGTTCGAACCCAAAGGCTTCAAAGCACTGGCTTGGACTGAAAACGGCGTTCGCCACATGACCAACAACAAGCGGCCTGTGAACAGCCCCGACGATCTGAAGGGCCTGAAAATGCGCACCATGGAAAATCCAGTGCACGTAGCAGCCTACAAAGGTCTGGGCATTGTGACCACACCCATGGCCTTTCCGGAAGTTTTCACCGCCTTGCAAACCGGCACCATCGATGGCCAAGAAAACCCACTTTCGGTGATCATGGCAGCCAAGTTCGATCAGGTACAAAAACACATCACACTCACTGGGCATGTTTACTCGCCCTCTGTGTTCATCATGAACAAGGCTGTTTTTGACAAACTCAGTAAAGCCGATCAACAGATTTTCTTGGATGCCGCCAAAGAAGGAGCAAAAGCCAACCGAGCCCGTGTTGACAAGGACGATGCAATGGGTGTAAATGAATTGCGCAAACGTGGCATGACCGTTGTCGAAAACGTTGACAAGTCTAAATTCATCTCCGTAATGGCGCCTGTGTTCAAAGAGTTTGAAAAGAAATTTGGCAAGGAGAACTTGGACCGAATTCGCAACTACAAGTGA
>JANQXJ010000077.1:21624-32128 GCA_030729445.1 Limnohabitans sp.
TTTCCGCCAAGGGGCCATGATCAGCGTGGACATGCTTTACCGCCTCAGTGGCCAGCGCATGCGCCGGAGCTTGGACAGCGTGGTGGCCATGGCCTCCCTCACGCTATGCGGCATCATTTTGTGGTGGGGATGGGACTATGCCCAGCGCGGCAGTGTGCAATCCATGATTGGCCTTGAAGGCGTTTCGATGTTCTGGGCTTATTTGGCTTTGCCAGTGGGCGCCGTCTTCAGCATCATTGGCATCGTTGGTTTTTGGCTCGACCCACAGCGCATGGAATTGGAGACCGCCCTATGAGTTTCGCCATGCTTTTCACGATGCTGCTTTGTTTTACATTGACAGTATCTGTGGCTGTCTCCATCGGCCTGTCCGCTATTGTCGGCATTCAGGTGGCCGATGCCCATATGCTTATTTCCGTCAAAGAAATATTCAATTCAATCAACAAATTTCCACTTGCCGCCATTCCGTTTTTCATTCTGGCGGGCAACCTCATGGAAACTGGGGGCATCTCGCGCCGCCTGGTGGAGTTCGCCAAGAGCATCGTGGGCGGTATTCAGGGCGGCCTGCCCATGACTTGCGTGCTGACCTGCATGATTTTTGCGGCCGTTTCGGGCTCGTCGGTAGCCACCACATTCGCGGTTGGCGCCATCTTGATTCCTGCCCTCATCAAACACGGCTACCCCAAGCCTTGGGCGACCGCTTTGCAAGCCACATCGGCCGAATTGGGCGTGGTCATCCCACCGTCGATTCCCATGATTTTGTTTGGCGTGAGCGCCGAAGTGTCGATTGGTGAGCTTTTTGTCGCGGGCGTTGGGCCGGGCTTGCTCATCGCAGGCTCCCTCATTCTGTTTGTCTGGCTCTATGCCAAATTCAAGGGATGGGGCAAAAACGACGGTGAAGGTCGCTTGACTTTTGGCAAAGCCACTTGGCAAGCCATATGGGCATTGGTCATGCCCGTGATCGTGTTGGGCGGCATTTATGGCGGCATTTTCACTCCCACCGAGGCGGCGGCCGTGGCGGTTTTTTACGCCTTCATTGTGGGCACCCTGATTTACCGTGAAATCGGCATCAAGGACATTTACAAAATCCTGCGCAAATCGGTCGTATCGAGTGCGGTGATCATGTTCATCATCGCCAACGCGGGGCTGTTCGCCTTCATGATTACCCGAGCGGGCGTGCCAGCGGCTATTGGCCTGTGGCTTGAGCAGGTGTTGCAGTCGCCTTTGTATTTCTTATTGGGCATCAACCTGGCTTTGTTCATCATTGGCATGTTCATCGAAACCGGCGCAGCCATCTTGGTTCTGGCCCCCATCTTAGTGCCGGTGGCCATACACTTTGGCATTGATCCCATCCACTTCGGCATGATCATGGTGGTCAACCTAGCCCTGGGCATGATCACCCCACCCTTTGGTGTCAACCTGTTTGCCGCCTGTACGGTGGCCAAAATCTCCCTCGAACATGTTGTTAAAGATTTAATCCCCTTCATCGGCGTGATCTTGGCTTGCCTGATACTGATCAGCTACGTGCCCGAAATATCGCTGACCTTGCGCGACTGGGTTTACAACAAATAAAGCTAGAATTCACCCCTGTCAGGAGAGCGCCTGACTTGTCTTCCCTTGTGAAACAAGTCAGGCCGCCGAAGGCGCAGGCGGTTGGATAAACCGCTGAACGCTCAGGCAAAAGGACTGACAAAACGCTTTACCCAAGGCGTTACCTCACTGGAGAGAGGTGCCGGGACATCGATCTACGGCATCCACCGAAGGAGCAACCCGCAGAGCGTTTGGTTTAGCCACTGAATGATCCCGGCGAATCTCTCAGGTAAAGCGGACAGCGAGGGCAAGCCACAGCATGTGCTGTGGTTTTTCATTGCCCTTGGAGTTTCTGTGACCGCTGCTGCCGACTTGCTCATCACCCCTTTGAATGCTTTGCACACCGAATTGGGCGCCCGCATGGTGCCTTTTGCCGGTTACAGCATGCCGGTTCAATACCCCGCTGGGCTGGTCGCCGAGCACCACCACACCCGCAAAGCAGCGGGCCTGTTCGATGTCTCGCACATGGGGCAGTTGTGCCTGCACGGACCCGATGCCGCAGCCGCCTTTGAAAGCTTGATGCCGGTGGATGTGGTGGGCCTGGGCGTGAACAAACAGCGCTATGGTCTGTTGCTGAACGACGAAGGCGGCATCATCGACGACCTGATGTTTGTGAACCGCGATGTGGCCAACGGCGGCGATATTTTTGTCATCGTTAACGGTGCTTGCAAGCATGGTGATCTGGCCCACATTCAAGAGCGCATCGGCAGCCGCTGCACCATCGAGCCCCAATTTGAGCGCGCCTTGCTGGCCCTACAAGGCCCGCAAGCGGTGACCGCTTTGCAACGCCTTTTGCCGGGTGTCGAAAAACTCGTTTTCATGACCGGTTCAGACTTTGAGGTGGATGGCGCAGACGTGTACGTGACCCGCAGCGGCTACACCGGCGAAGACGGTTTTGAAATCTCCCTGCCCGCCCACGCCGCCGAGGCCTTTGCCCGCCGTCTGCTGGCCCAACCCGAAGTCAAGCCTGTGGGCTTGGGCGCCCGCAACTCCTTGCGCCTCGAAGCCGGGCTGTGCCTGTACGGCAACGACATCGACACCACCACCACCCCGGTCGAAGCGGGCCTGAACTGGGCCATGCAAAAGGTGCGCCGCACAGGTGGCGCGCGGGCGGGCGGTTTTCCGGGTGCCGACAAGATCCTTTCACAGCTCGAAGGCACAACCCCGGCCCAGCGTCTGCGTGTGGGTCTGGTGGGCCTGGAGCGCGTGCCGGTGCGTGAGCACGTCGAGTTGTACAACGTCGCTGGTCAAAAAGTGGGCGAAGTCACCAGCGGGCTGCTCGCCCCCACTGCCGATCAGCCCGTGGCACTGGCCTATGTGCAGGCAGAATATGCAGCGTCGGGCACACGTCTGAATGCCATGGTGCGCGGCAAAGCCGTGCCCATGCAAATCAGTCCCCTGCCCTTCGTGCCCAACCGCTATTTCCGCGGTTGAAATTAATCGGGGTCAAATTAATCGGGGTCAGATCCCAATTAAATCCACACAGCCATCAAACGCAAACAATTGGGATCTGACCCCGATTTAATTCAAACACAAGGAGCCCTCTCATGATCAAGTACACCGAAGACCACGAATGGTTGCAAATTGATGGCGACACCGCCGTTGTTGGCATCACGCACCACGCGCAAGATGCGCTGGGCGATGTGGTGTTTGTCGACCTGCCCGAAGTCGGGAAGACTTTTGCGGCCAAAGAGGTCGCTGGCGTCGTCGAATCGGTCAAAGCCGCCGCCGACGTTTACATGCCCGTGGACGGCGAAGTCACCGAGGTGAACGAAGAACTGCGCGGCGACCCGTCGTTGGCCAACACCGACCCGCTGGGCAAAGGCTGGTTCTTCAAGATCAAGTTGTCCAACCCATCACAGACCGATGCTTTGCTGGATGAGACCGCCTACAACAAGTTCTCTGCTGGTTGATTTTTAACGGAGTTGCGCATGCTGATGTCCACCCTCAAGCCCTTGGGCGAACTCGAAAACCCATCCGAATTCATCGCCCGCCACATTGGCATCAGCGCTGCTGACGAACAGCACATGCTCAGCGTGATCGGCGAGGCCTCGCGCCGCGCCCTGATCGAGTCCATCGTGCCGCGCAGCATCGCCCGCGCCCAGGCCATGGACTTGCCCGCCCCGGTGACCGAGGCTGCGGCGCTGGCCGAGCTCAAAGCCATGGCTCAGCAAAACCAGCTGCTCAAGAGTTTCATCGGCCAGGGTTATTACGGCACGCACACACCGGGTGTGATCCTGCGCAACATCCTCGAAAACCCCGCTTGGTACACCGCCTACACGCCCTACCAAGCCGAAATTTCACAAGGCCGCATGGAAGCGCTGGTCAACTTCCAGACCATGGTGACCGACCTCACGGCCATGGACATCGCCAACGCCTCCATGCTCGACGAGGCCACGGCCGCCGCCGAGGCCATGACCTTGGCGATGCGCACGGTCAAAAGCAAAAGCAAAGTCTTCGTGGTCTCACGCGCTTGCCATCCGCAAACCATCGAAGTGATCCAGACGCGTGCACAACCCTTGGGCATCGAAGTGCTGGTGCCGCAGAGCGCCGACGCCTTCACCGCTGCGATGAACGCTGAGCACTTTGCCGCACTGGTGCAATACCCCTGCAGCACCGGGCTGGTGGAAGACCTCAGTGGCTACGCCGCCCAAAGCCACGCGCAATCCGCCGCCCTCATCGTGGCCGCCGACCTGCTGGCCCTCACCCTGCTCAAGCCCCCGGGCGAGATGGGTGCCGACATCGTGGTGGGCACCACACAACGCTTGGGCATGCCCATGGGCGCAGGCGGGCCCCATGCCGCCTTCATGGCCTGCCGCGACGCCTACAAACGCTCCTTGCCCGGCCGCTTGGTGGGTGTGAGCGTGGACGTGCATGGCAAACCCGCCTACCGCCTTGCCTTGCAAACCCGCGAGCAGCACATCCGCCGCGAAAAAGCCACCAGCAACATCTGCACTGCGCAGGTGCTGCCCGCCGTGGTCGCCAGCATGTACGCCGTGTACCACGGCCCCGAGGGCTTAAAGCGCATCGCCCGCCGCGTGGCAAGCTACACCGCCGTCTTTGCGCAAGGCCTGCAGAGCCTGGGCTTCAAGCTGCGCAAAGAAACCGCCTTTGACACCGTGTGGATCGCCATCGGCGATTCATCGGCTCCGCTCATCGAACGCGCTCGGCAAGCGGGCATGAACCTGCGCAAGGCTTGCGACAAGAGCGTGTCGATCTCGCTGGATGAAACCACCACACGCGAGGACATCAGTGCCCTGTGGCAAGTGTTCGCCGCCGAATCGGCCACCCCGGGCCAGACCCTGCCCAGCTTCGATGCGTTTGAAAAAGGCGTCGAGCCCCTGATCCCGACCGAGCTGCGCCGCACCAGCGATTTCCTCACGCACCCGGTGTTCAACCGCTACCACTCCGAGACTGGCATGCTGCGCTACATCCGCCAGCTGTCCGACAAAGACCTGGCACTCGACCGCAGCATGATCCCTTTGGGCAGCTGCACCATGAAGCTCAACGCCACCAGCGAGATGATCCCCATCACCTGGCCCGAGTTTGCGGGCGTTCACCCCTTTGCTCCGGCTGAGCAACTCAAGGGCTTTGCCCAGCTGGACCAGCAGCTGCGCGACTGGCTTTGCCAAGCCACCGGCTACAAAGGCATCAGCCTGCAGCCCAACGCGGGCAGCCAAGGCGAATACGCGGGCCTCTTGGTCATCCAGGCCTACCACCGCGCCCAAGGCGAAGGCCACCGCAACATCTGCCTGATCCCATCCAGCGCCCACGGCACCAACCCCGCCAGCGCCCAGATGGTCGGCATGACCGTCGTCGTCACCCAATGCGACGCCAACGGCAACGTGGACATGGCCGACCTGCAGGCCAAGTGCGAGCAGCACAGCGCCAACTTGGCCGCCGTGATGATCACTTACCCCAGCACCCATGGCGTTTTCGAGACGCAGGTCAAACAACTCTGCGAACTGGTGCACCAACACGGCGGTCGCGTGTATGTGGACGGCGCCAACATGAACGCCCTGGTGGGCGTGGCCGCCCCCGGCGAGTTTGGCGGCGACGTGAGCCACCTGAACCTGCACAAGACCTTCTGCATCCCGCACGGCGGTGGCGGCCCCGGTGTTGGCCCGGTGTGCGTGGTGGAAGACCTGGTGCCTTATCTGCCGGGTCACGCCACAGGCGGCGTGCCGGTCAACGGTGTGGGTGCCGTGAGCGCTGCCCCCTTGGGCAATGCGGCCGTGTTGCCCATCAGCTGGATGTACTGCCGCATGATGGGCGCAGAGGGCCTCAAGCACGCGACCGAGTCGGCCATTTTGGCGGCCAACTACATCAGCAAACGCTTGGCCGACCACTACCCCACGCTGTACGCCAGCGACAGTGGTCTTGTGGCCCACGAGTGCATCCTGGACCTGCGCCACTTCAAGGAAACCTGCGGCGTGATGGCCGAAGACGTGGCCAAGCGCTTGATGGACTATGGCTTTCACGCACCCACGCTCAGCTTCCCTGTAGCCAACACGCTGATGGTCGAGCCCACTGAGAGCGAAACGCTCGAAGAGATTGACCGTTTCATCGACGCGATGATCGCCATCCGCGAAGAAATTCGTCAGGTAGAAAACGGCGTTTGGCCGCAAGACAACAACCCGCTCAAAAACGCACCCCACACCGCCGACAGCCTGCTGGGCAGCGAATGGACCCGCCCGTACAGCCGCGAAGTCGGCTCGGCCCAAGCCCAGCGCGTGCCCGGCAGCGTGAAGTACTGGCCCCAAGTGGGCCGGGTCGACAACGTGCATGGCGATCGAAACCTGTTTTGCAGCTGCATCCCAGTGGGCGAGTACGCGGCCTGATGGGCCACTTCTTTCGAGAAATCATCACTTAAAACAGGACCCATTATCTAGAATCACGTTTCGCGTCGGGAGAGCCTGCACCGCTTGTACAAGCACCGTGCAGCGCCGAAGGAGCAACCACCCCGGAAACTCTCAGGCAAAAGGACCGATGCGAAACGGCGCCGCAAACGCCACACACTCTGAAGAGCGACCTGGGTTCGTCACCCAGGACCACCGCAGGAGCAAGCCTCACACGAGGTGAATCTCTCAGGTTTCAAACAGAGGGGGTCATGCCACGCACATCCGGTGCGCAGCATGCCCACTTGTTTGAGACGGATCCAAGAGAGAAAAGCTTCATGAAAAAGCACATGGTTGTCATCGGCGGCGGCATCACGGGTGTCACCTCCGCGTATGCCCTGATCCAACAGGGTTTTGACGTCACCCTGATCGAAAAAAACCGCTACCCCGGCATGGAAACGTCCTATGCCAACGGCGGTCAGTTATCGGCCTCCAACGCCGAAGTCTGGACCCACCCCTCGACCATCATCAAGGGCCTAAAGTGGATGTTCAAAAGCGATGCCCCTTTGCTGATGAACCCCACCCCCACCTGGCACAAACTCAGCTGGATGGCCGAATTCATGGCCGCCATGCCCAAGTACCGTGAGAACACCATCGCCACCGCGCAGCTGGCCATCGAATCGCGAGAGCACCACTTTGCTTGGGCCAAGGCCGAGGGCATCGAGTTCGACCACAAGCGCGAAGGTATTCTGCATTTTTACCGCGACAAAAAAGGCTTCGACCATGCCGGACAAGTCTCCAAGCTGCTGGCCCAAGGCGGCTTGCCCCGCCGCGCGGTGACGCCTGAAGAGATCAAGGCCATCGAGCCCACCCTGCACGGCAATTACTACGGTGGTTACTTCACCGAAAGCGACTCGACCGGCGACATCCACAAATTCACCTACGGCCTGGCCAAAGCTTGCGAGCGCCTGGGCGTCAAGATCTTGAACGAACACGAGGTCTTGAGCGTGGCCGCCAATGGCCAAAGCGCTTTTGTGCAGGTGAAACATGCCGGTGATACCGACTCGCTGACCTTTGACGGCATCGTGATTTGTGCAGGTGTGCATGGCCGCCGCTTGGCCGCGCAGCTGGGTGACCGCCTGAACATCTACCCCGTCAAGGGCTACTCGATCACCGTCAACCTGCCCGATGGTGCCAGCCAAGCTGCCGCGCCGCAGGTCAGCCTGCTCGACGACGAGACCAAGCTCGTCACCAGCCGCTTGGGCGATGACCGTTTCCGTGTGGCGGGCACGGCCGAATTCAACGGCATCAACCTGGACATCCGCGCTGACCGCATCCAACCCCTGATCCAGTGGGTCAACCAGTGCTTCCCGGACATCGACACCCGCAAAGTGGTGCCGTGGGCAGGCCTGCGCCCCATGATGCCCAACATGCTGCCGCGCGTGGGTGCGGGCAAAAAGGCCAACGTTTTCTACAACACCGGTCACGGCCACCTGGGCTGGACGCTGAGCGCCATCACAGCGCACCAATTGGCAGGCCATGTGATGGCCACGATGCAGGATAATGTGCGCTCCTTCATGACCCCTGCCACCGCCTGACCATGCCACTTCACATCCTGCCCGTTGATTACCAAAACCCCACGCACCGCCAAGCCTTGGTGATGCTTTTGGACGCCTACGCCCAAGACCCGATGGGCGGTGGCGAGCCATTGGCGCAGGATGTGAAAGCACGGCTTTGTGATGACTTGGCCGCACGCACCGATGCGGCCAGTTTCATCGCCTGGCTGGGCGATGCCCCGGTGGGTTTGGTCAATTGCATCGAGGGCTATTCCACCTTCAAGGCGCAGCCCCTGATGAACATCCACGACATCGCCGTGTTGCCGGGCCACAGGGGTGCGGGGGTGGGCCAGGCTTTGCTGGCGGCTGCCGAGCAGCACGCCAAAAGTCGCGGCTGCTGCAAGCTCACCTTGGAAGTGCTGACGGGCAACTCGCGGGCCTTAAAAAGTTATCTGGGCTTTGGCTTTGAGCCTTACGCGCTCGACCCCGCAGCGGGCCAAGCCAGCTTCATGCAGAAGTGGCTTTCGCCAACTGCCACTGCTCCTTGAGCCAGCGCTTGAACTCGGCGTCGTTTTGAATTCGCCGTAAATCGTCCTGCAGGCTGTCGGCGCTGTGGCGCTGGTCGGCCTGGATACGCTGCAGGGCTTGCGACATCACCGCCTCATCGGCCTCGGCCCGCACCGTCACGCACAACTCCCGGCTCAGGCGGCTTTGCAACTGGTCCAAATCATCTTCAAGTGCGGCCACTTGTTCCTTCAGCAACGGTGCCATGGCCATCAGCTGGGCGTCGGCCATGCGGGCGGCACCGCCCGGCTTGACCTGCGTGACCTGTAATTGGAGGCGCAACAATGTGCTCAGGTCGTTTTTTTCATAAGCGGCATTCACTTCGCTCATCAGCGCCGTCTTGCGCAGGCGCTCTTGCTCATCAGGCTCACGGTCCGGGTGCAGGGCACTGGCCAGCTGGCGAAACACGGTGCGGATGGCGCTTTTGGCATCGGCCTCGCGCAGCATGGCCGGCGGCAGCTCGCCTTTGTCGGCTGCTGCGCTTTTCTTTTGGGCTTGTTTTTGCGCTTTCCGGGCAGCCCGCTTGGCCGCTTTGCGCTGCTCGTCGGCCTCTTGCTGGCGTTGCCATTGGCGCATGCCCGCTTGCATCATCTCTTCAGGCGTCTGGTATTGGTCCGGCTTTTCAATGGGCTGGCCCAGAGCTTCCTCAATGCGCTCGCGCAGTCGCTGCGCAGCCTCGGCCTGCTCCTCGGCCGCTTCTTGGGTGTCCTCTTCGCTCACGTACACATCGGCCAGTGCCTGCACCTGTGGGTCGGCCATGGAAGCCAAATGATCGATCAAGCTACGCACCATGCCCCGTGCCATGCGTTGCTGCCGGTCCGTGAGGTCTGCGGTTTGCAGGCGGTCATGCACAAAAAGCAGCAGGCTTTTGCGGTGGGTTTGCGCCAGCTGCACCGACTCGCGCAGGGCCTGAATGTGCGCATAGCGGTGCCGGTCTGACCAAGCTTCGAGCCGCTGAATGAGGCCCGACAACTGCTCGATGCGGGCCAGCAAATCATTGAAACGCTGCTGGGCGGGCGTCAGCGGCGCCTGCTCGCTGGGCTGAACCATCAAGGCCGACAAGGGCGTGGCAGCGTCTGGGGGTGTTTCTGGCAAGGGGGTCATCGGAAGGCATTCAGTCGGACAGTCGCTGTCAGGGCTGCTGGATGTTAACGCCCCTAAAGCCAACTCCTGAAGGTGAGTACCCCCATGAATGCAGTTGGACATGCCTGCGCCCGTTGATAATCCACCCACTTTTGCAAAAACCAAGCGCCAGATGCACAGCCCCGCCCCGTTCAAAGTTTTGAGCCTCATCCCGCCGATGACGCAGCTCAACACCCCCTACCCGTCCACGGCCTACCTGACGGGTTTTTTGCGTTCGCGGGGTTTTGATGCGGTGCAAGAAGACTTAGCGCTGGCCACCGTGCTGGCCTTGCTCAACAAAAAGGGGCTGACCGATTTGCGGGATGCAGCGCTGGCTTTGCCCGTCGAAGATCGCTCAGGCCCGGTGAACTTTTTCCTCGACCACTTCAACGATTACGCCGTCAGCATTGACCCGGTCATCGCCTTCTTGCAAGGCCGCGACAGCACCCTGAGCCACCGCATTGCAGGCCGTGGCTTTTTGCCCGAAGGCCCGCGCTTTGCAGCGCTCGACGCCTATGACGACGACGGCACAGGCGACCCGATTGGTTGGGCTTTTGGCGCACTTGGCCAGACCGACCGCGCCCGGCATCTGGCCACGCTGTACCTGAACGACCTGGCCGATGTGTTGCGCGATGCGGTGGACGAAGGCTTTGAGTTTGTGCGTTACGCCGAACGCCTGGCCGCCAGCCAGCCCAGCTTTGATGCGCTGGCCGAGGCCTTGGCCCAGCCGCCCAATTTGATCGACAGCACGCTGGAGCGTTTGGCCTTGCAAGCCATAGAACAGCATCAGCCCACGCTCGTGTTGCTCTCGGTGCCCTTCCCCGGCTCGGTCTATGC